>DATFOP010000185.1:0-6877 GCA_035265505.1 Propionibacteriaceae bacterium
GGAGGACAGAGGGGTGTCAGGAGTCGTCGTGCTCAACACCGACAACACCGCCCTGCACACGGTGTCGATCAAGCACGCGATCAAGATGCTGGTCCGCGAGGTGGCGATCGTCGAAGAGGCCCACGAGGGCAGGCGGATCGGCCCCTACCCCTGGCCGCTGGTGCTGCGACTGATCCGCTACGTCAAGACGACGTTCCTCTACGCCAAGTCACCGACCTGGTCCAAGCGCGGCGTGTTGCGGCGCGATCGTCACCACTGCGCCTACTGCGGCGGGACCGCCGAGACTGTTGATCATCTGCTGCCCCAGTCACGCGGCGGGGGAAACACGTGGCAGAACACGGTAGCCGCCTGCCTGCGATGCAACAATCACAAGGCTAATCGCACACCGGCGGAGGCCGGCATGACGCTGGCCTGGAAGCCCGTCGCCCCACACTGGCGAGAGTCCACTCACCACCGCAGCCGGGGGAGCTGACGATCAGTGTGATGGATCCGCCACCGAAGTCGGTGGCGGATTCATCACACTGATCGCTGGAGGGCTCGTGCGCGCACGGCCGGCACCACCAATGCGACGAACACCGCGCACGCGGAGGCGCTCGCGGCCAGCACAACGATCCCGAGCGGGACTGCCGACTTTTCGCCGGCCAACCCGACGAGCGGCGCAGCGAGAGCACCGGCGATGTACTGAGCCAGCCCGAAGAGCGAAGAGGCAGCACCGGCCTGCTGGGGGTAGTCCATCAGGGCAAGGGCGGAGGCAATCGGGAAGACCATCCCGACCGAGCTCACCATGACGAACAGTGACGCCACCAGGGCCCAGAATCCAGCATCGGAGAAGACGGTGATTGCCACGGCCAGAGCGCCTGCGCAGTTGAGGGTGAGGGCCAGTGCCAGCACCCGAACCGGCGGCCAGCTTCGCGACAGCCGGGCGCCGATCTGACCGCAGGCGATGATGCCCAGTGAGTTGGTGGCGAACACCAGCGAGAACTCGGCGGCGCTCAGTCCGTAGATGCGCTGCAGGACAAATGTCGCCCCGGCGATATAGGCGAACATGGAGGCGCCGCTCAGGCCAGCGGCAAGCACGGCTCCGACGAAGATCCGGTCCTTGATCAGCACCCAGAAACCGCGCAAGGTGACTGACAGGCCGCCGGTCGTCCGACGGTCGGGTGGCAGCGTCTCCGGTACCCCGAACAGCCCGGCAAGCAACAGGACGGCGCCGAAGGCCGCGAGGACCAAGAACATTCCCCGCCAGGTCATGATCTTGCTGAGCTGGCCTCCGAGCACCGGAGCGATCACCGGCGCCAATCCGGAGATCAATATCAAGCGGGAGAAGAAGATGACCAGGTCACGACCCGAGTAGAGATCACGGACCACAGCCCGGGCGATCACCAGGCCGGCGGCCCCAGCCAACCCCTGCACGAGCCGTACTGGAACCAGCACCTCGATGGACGGCGCAAACGCGCAGCCGATCGATGCCAACAGATAGATCGTCAGACCGATGATCAGTGGCCCACGCCGACCGAGGCGGTCCGACAGGGGCCCGGCGATCAATTGGCCGACCGCCAGGCCCACCAGGCAGGACGTAATCGTCAATTGGGCACCCGAGGCAGAAGTCTGCAGCTCATCAGCCAGTTGCGGTAGGGCCGGCAGATACAGGTCAAGGGATAGCGGCCCGAAGGTCGACAGCATGCCGAGCACGACGATCATTCGAAGCCGAGACGGCGCGGCGGTGCTGACGCTCACCGGCCACACTCTTCCAGCCGATGCCCGTGGGGAATTAGATAGACTATGGCCGGCGGGCGCCGTGCCTGCTCTGTACGGCCGCGTACGTGGTCTCCAGCGCGCCGATTGCCGAATCGTAATGCCGCTGGGCGACACCGGCGAAGAGGCAGTCGACCACTACCAGCTGCGCGATCCGACTCGCCATCGGTCCAGACCGGAACGTGGTCTCCCGGGCTGCGGTGGTCAACAGCAGATCCGCATGCCCAGCGATCGGTGCCTTCACGAAGTTGGTCACCCCGATGGTGGTCGCACCATGCTCACGGGCTACCCGCAAGGCGTCGAGCACGTCGATCGTGGTGCCGGTGTGCGAGATGCCGATGGCCACATCCGTATCGCCCAGCATCGCCGCAGACGTCAGCGCCAGATGGGGATCCGACCAGCTGAAGGAGGTCAGGCCTATCCGATGAAGCTTGTGGTGCAGGTCGTGAGCCACCAAGGCACTGGCGCCCACGCCATAGAGATCAATCCTTCGCGCTGCGCAGACGGCATCGATCGCTGCGGTCAACGTCTCCACGTCGAGTGCTCCACCGGTGTCTTCGACGGCCCGCGCATCAGCGTAGATGATCTTGTCGATCAAGTCGGACACTGAATCACCGGCATTGATGGTGCCGTTTCGGGGAGCGCCGCCGCTCCGATCCGCTTCCTCCCACTGTGCTGCTCTGGCCAAGGCGATCCTGAGCTCCGGATAGCCCGCGAGGCCGATGGCACGGCAGAAGCGGAGGACGGTGGTCTCGGACGTATGACACTGCCGGGCCACCGTGGTGATGGAGCTTTCAGAGATGGCGGCGGGATTGGCCAAGACGGCATGCGCGACGCGCTGCTCAGCCGGGCGCAGGCTCGGCATCGCGCCGCGGACTCGAATCAGGACGGACAGGGCCGGCCTGTGCGCACCACCTTCAGCGGCCCCCCGGTCTTCGCTCACCGAACCCCCGTTGATGCGTATCGACCTTTCTGAGCCTACTCGTGAAAAACCTTCCCCACGGGCGAAATGGCGACCATTCTTGACGCTCAGCGGTAGCTTGCGTTCGGAACTCGAGGAAGAGGAACGATGGCCAGCTGGGATCCGGTGACCTACCTGCGGTTCGGAGACGAGCGGTCGCGGCCGTTCTTCGACCTCGTAGCCCGGATCGACGCCAGTGCTCCGACCACGGTTGTTGATCTTGGTTGTGGGCCCGGACAGCTGACCGCAAGGCTCGCGGATCGTTGGCCGGACGCGACGGTAGTCGGCGTCGACTCCTCACCGGAGATGGTCGCCAAAGCTCGCGGGCACACCAGTGAGCACGTTGGGTTCGTGCTTGCTGATCTTCGAAGCTGGCGTCCCGTTCTGCCGGTCGATGTGATCGTCAGTAATGCCGCCTTGCAGTGGGTGCCCCAGCACCGGAGCTTGCTGCCCACCTTCCTCAGCTCTCTCACTGAGGGTGGCTGGCTGGCGTTCCAGGTGCCAGGCAACTTTGATGAGCCGAGTCATCGGCTGCTTCGCGGGCTGGCGTCCGACCCCCGGTTCGCACCGGCCACCCGAGGCGTTGAATGGCCGGCGGCCGGGGAGCCGATCGACTACGTCTCCGACCTTGCCGCGCTCGGCTGCCGCGTAGAAGCGTGGGAGACGACGTATTTCCACGTTCTCTCCGGACCGGACCCCGTCTTCGATTGGATCTCCGGCACTGGGGCCCGGCCCGTACTGGAGTCTCTGGCCGACGACCAGCGAGCAGAATTCGTTGGCGAGTACAAAGCGTTGCTGCGCCAGGCGTATCCGGCGCAGCCGTACGGAACGGTGCTCCCCTTCCGACGCATCTTCGTCGTCGGTCAGCTAACCGGCACGCGCTCGTAGCCGAGCGGGCAAGCGAAGCCCACTGCGGCCAAGTTCGATCTCCGCGAGCTTGGTGATCACCTTGGTATCTCCCGATCGCCAGGCCCCGACCGGATCGTCACTGATGGCTGCCAGCACATGCATCGGCTCGGTGGCCATCGCACGCAACGCGAACAGGTCGAGATCGGCGTCGGAATCGATGAACTGTTGCGCCGCCCGTGACTGCTGCCAGAACCGAACTCGACGAGGCAGCCAGAAGGCCACCACGACGCTCACCGGGATCAAGAAGACCAGCCAGCCAACCACGGTGGCCAACTGTTCGATGTTGGCGACCTGGTGGTTGGCGGACGAGATGACGCCGCCCATCGTGTCCGAGGCAGCGTCGAACGGACGACGCAGCTGGTCGCCCACCCCTGGCACGTTGGCGGCCTGATCGGCGGCGTCCCCGAAATCTTCGGCCAAGCGTCCAGCCGCGCGTGCGGTCTCCCGAGCGGGAACAGCGACGAGCGAGATCATCTGGTGGATGAAGCTTCCGATCAGGGCCCACACGACGCCCCAAAGAATGACCAGCACGTCGGCCACCAACTGGCCGATCAGCTTGCCGGGACGCTGTGCGTAGATGCCCATGACCGGACCTTACGCGGCCCGGCGGCCAAGAACCCGCAGCGGCGCGTGAAGACTGATGTCCTCCCCGGTGCTGCTTGCCCCCAGCAAGAAGGCAAGATGGCCCGGTGCGTTTTCGAGCGGTCACCATCGTCCTGACTACCGGTCTGCTCCTGCTCGGGTGCACGCGCGGCGGCTCTGTACCCACGCCGTCGCCCGTCGAAGACACGGCAGATCGCGCGGCTGCGGAACTCGCGGCCGGGTTGGCCAAGAAGGACGTCTCTGCAGTGGAGTTCGCGGGCGCAAACAGCGCCGCCGTCAATGACGAACTCAAAGCCCTGGTGGCCGGCATGGGACCGCTGGCTCCGAACGTCCAGGTCGGCCGAGTGAACGTCCAGGGCGCGATGGCCACCGTCGGCCTCCGATTCAACTGGACCTTTCCGGGCGTCTCCGAGCCTTGGACGTACGAAACGTCAGCACACCTGGTCGATGAGGCCGGACGGTGGAAGTCGAGCTGGCAGCCCAGCGTCGTTCAGCCTGACCTGGACGGATCCAATCGGCTGAGCCAGCGCCGCCTGTACCCAGAACGGGGTGAGGTCCGGGGCGATGGCGGGATACCGATCGTCAGTTTGCGCGCGGTGGTCCGAATCGGCGTCGACAAGGCCAGAGTGAGCGGCGAGCAAGCCAAGACCTCCGCGGCCCGTCTCGCCAGGTTGCTCCGAATCGACACCGACTCCTATGTGTCCAAGGTCGGCTCGGCGGGTGCTGACGCATTTGTGGAGGCCATTGTGCTGCGGAGGAATGCGAACGACTTGCCGTCCGAGAAGAAGGTTCGCGCCATCCCCGGTGCGCTGGCCATCGACGACCAGCAGATGTTGGCGCCGACCCGTACCTTCGCCCGGCCCGTTCTCGGCACTGTGGGCGAGGCAACGAAGGAGATCGTCGATACGTCCAACGGGGCCGTCGTCGGAGGCGATCAGGTAGGCCTGTCCGGTCTGGAGCGACGCTACGACGTACAACTTCGCGGGACCCCGGGCGTGCGGGTCCAACTCGCACCGGCCAAGCCGGCCGGGACTGCCTCCCCATCACCGTCGGCATCGGCGCAGGGTGGCCCGACGACCGAACCGCGGACGGTCTTCGAGGTCAAGCCTGTCGCCGGTAAGCCGCTCGATATCACCCTGCTCCCGTCGCTGCAGCGTCTTGCAGAGGAGACGTTGGCCGATACCAAGCCGGCAAGTGCCATCGTCGCCATCCGCCCATCCGACGGTGCCATCCTCGCCGCAGCCAATGGCACCGGCACCAGAGGGCAGTCTGCCGCCACGGTCGGCCAGTTGGCGCCCGGCTCAACCTTCAAGGTGGTCAGCGCGCTTGCCTTGCTACGGGCCGGATTGGAGCCCAGCTCAGCGGTCAGCTGCCCACCCACCGTGACGGTCAATGGCCGGAAGTTTCGGAACTACGGCGACTATCCCAGTGATGAGCTTGGCCGTATCTCTTTGCGTACGGCGCTCGCGCAGTCGTGCAATACGGCCTTCATCGGGCAGCGATCAAAGCTGAACGATGACGATCTCTCCAACGCGGCAGCGTCCCTCGGGGTCGGTGTCGACTATGACGTGGGGTTTGCCTCGTTTTTCGGCTCAGTGCCGGCGGACAAGACCGAGACGGGGCGCGCGGCGGCCATGATCGGTCAGGGGAAGGTCGAAGCGTCTCCAATGGCCATGGCCAGTGTCGTGGCGTCGGTGGCGGCAGGGAAGTCGGTGTTGCCTCATCTGGTCTCCGGTCAGGAGGCCAAGGCTGAAGCCAAGACCCTTACCCCCGCTGAGGCCGACCAGCTGCGCTCGATGATGCGGAGCGTGGTCACCGACGGCAGCGGCCGGGTGCTGCTGGCTCAAGACGGGCCACCGATCATCGCCAAGACCGGGACGGCCGAGTATGGCAGCTCCAAACCGTTGAAGACCCATGCTTGGATGATTGCGGCGCAAGGCGACTTGGCTGTCGCGGTCTTCGTGAATGATGGCAAGTCCGGTTCGCAGACTGCCGGCCCGTTGCTTCGAAAGTTTCTCGCCGGAGTCCGCTGACTCACACTGTCTCTGGCGATGAGGACGTCAGCGATCCCCCCTCAATGAACTGCGACTGAGTCGGTCGCGGTACCAAGGCGCGCCAGCCGACGGCTGTCCCGTGCACCAGGCCCGCGACTTCGAGGGCGCCCAGATGGCCCAGGCACTCCGGCACGCTCACACCGGCGGTCATGGCAATCGCGCCCACGCTCGCCCGGCGTCGGGCAGGAACAGCCTCGAAGACGGCCAATCGTGCCCCGTCGAGCTCATCCGTCGGTCGGCTGGCGCCGTATGGCGCAGTCAAGGTGTGCTGACCGAACTCCGCGATCAGTTCGAGCACCTCCGCAGCGCTGGTGACGAGGGTCGCCTGTCCATTTCTGATCATGAGGTGCGGAGCAGCTGACATCGTCGAATGAATTGATCCCGGCACCGCCATGAGATGTCGCGAGCACTCCACTGTCCAGCTGGCGGTGTTGCGAGCCCCTGAGCGCAACGCAGCCTCAACCACGACCGTTCCTCTGGACAGTGCGGCGATCAACCGATTCCGGGCGAGTAATCGCATCCGCGTCGGATGAGCACCGGGCGGAAGTTCGGAGACCAGCAGATGATCCTTCGCCAACGCGTCGAACAACCTCGC
>DATFOP010000186.1:0-12050 GCA_035265505.1 Propionibacteriaceae bacterium
ACTTCAAATACGCTCACATCAATCACCCACTTCTCTCTACACGCTCACGCGTGGACGTCAGAGGGTGCAGCAGCGCACGTACCGGAAAGGGCGGCGTCCGATCGAACGACGAATAGGATCGAATAAGCCTCTTCCAAGGCGTCTATCAGGCATGTCTTCGAGCAATTTTCCTGGCCACAGGCGTGGTCGAGAAAGATTTCATATCAAAACGGGCGTTGCTGGACTCCTCTGCCTGAAGGGTATGTCCGCCCAAAGCCGGTGGTCAAGGACTCACCAGCAGTGGCTCTGGCATGTGAAGCAGAAGCCGATACATCCTTCATCCGCCAATGAGATCGGCCAACACCCGACTGACGATGTCGGAGCTGAAGCCGCGCCGAGCCAGCGCCCCGGCCACTCGACGCTGCTGCACCTCAGGCGGCAGATTCGCTAGACCACCCAACTTCTTGCCGGCAAGCTCACGAGCCGCTCGCAGCTCGTCTTCGCGTTCGACATCCTCGAGCGCAAGATCGATGAGCTCGCGAGCCACGCCTCTGGTCTGAAGCTCGTGCCGCAGCGCTGATCGGGACAGATGGCGTCGAGCCTGCCGAGACTCCACCCAATCGCGCGCGAACCGCTGGTCGTCGATCAGTCCAGCGTTCTCCAGCCGGTCGAGAACGCGGCCCGCGACCTCCACTGGCACTCGCTTCCTCGCGAGGGCGGACTCCAGCTCGCTCCGGGACCGAGCGGACACCGACAACTTGCGCAGGGCGATGCCATGGGCGATAGCCTCAGCATCGGCGTCCGACTCTTCCGGTGGCGAACTCAGAACTCCACCTCGCCAGTCACCGGATCAATCCCGGCTGGGGCATCCATCCGAGGACCGATCCCCATCCGTTCCTTGATCCGCTTCTCGAGCTCATCAGCCAAATCAGGATTGTTCCGCAGGTAGGTCCGGGCATTTTCGCGTCCTTGGCCCAACTGATCGGCGTCGTAGGTAAACCAGGCACCGGCCTTGCGAATGATCCCAGTGTCAACACCGAGGTCAATCAAGCTGCCCTCGCGACTGATCCCGTGACCGTAGAGGATGTCGAACTCCGCCTGCTTGAAGGGTGGTGCCACTTTGTTCTTCACCACCTTGACGCGAGTCCGGTTGCCGACCATTTCCTGCCCGTCCTTCAACGTCTCGATGCGGCGCACGTCGAGCCGCACCGACGCATAGAACTTCAGCGCCCGCCCGCCGGTCGTCGTCTCCGGTGAGCCGAACATGACACCGATCTTTTCCCGCAACTGGTTGATGAAGATCGCCGTCGTATTTGCCCCGCTCAGGGCGCCGGTCATCTTGCGCAGGGCCTGACTCATCAGCCGAGCCTGCAGACCGACATGACTGTCGCCCATTTCGCCCTCGATCTCGGCCCGGGGAGTTAACGCGGCCACAGAGTCAATCACGATCAAGGACAGGGCACCCGAGCGGACTAGCATGTCCGCGATCTCGAGGGCCTGCTCACCGTTGTCCGGCTGGCTGACCAGCAAGGAGTCCGTATCGACGCCCAGCTTCGCCGCGTATTCAGGATCCAGCGCATGCTCCGCGTCGATGAACGCACAGATCCCACCGGCCACCTGAGCGTTCGCGATGGCGTGCAGGGCCACCGTCGTCTTGCCGCTCGACTCGGGGCCGTAGATCTCGACAACCCGTCCACGCGGCAGTCCGCCGATGCCCAACGCTAAATCGAGGGCGATGGAGCCGGTGGGGACGACCTCGATCGGTGCCCGGACTTCGTCACCGAGCCGCATGACCGAGCCCTTGCCGTACTGCTTGTCTATCTGAGCCAGCGCGGTCTCGAGCGCCTTCTCGCGGTCCTCCGTGGCCATCGTGGTCCTTCCCTGATCATCGTCCGGGCGCCGTTCCGGCGTCTCGTGTGAGCTTGCCGAAGACTGTAAGGACGAGCACTGACAATCGTTCAGGAAGTCACAAATCTGTGGACAGCCGGCTCACGCGCTTCCGGCTCAGTGGATAACTTACCGAACGAGTGTTCGAGCTACCACCGACACGCCGACGAGTGCGGCGGTGAGTGTGCCGCTCCTAACGATCGCGATCAGGCAGCTCGAGCGCTTCCCAAACCGCCCGCCAGATCGTCTTGGACGACTCGCCCTCACGCAGCGCCTGTACCACCGTCCGGTTCCGTAGGGCGGCCAAACTGAACTCGGCTGCCCAGACCCGGTAGTAACCGGCGCCCAGGTGGTCCTGGAGCCGCTGCCAGAGCTCGGTTTCCTTCATCGCACCGGCTCTCGACCGAGTCCGGGCGATTTGAACAGCACTCCCTCGGCAACGGCGACGCCAAGCAGGACCAGCGCTGCTCCCACTGGTTGGTACCAGGCGATCCGTTCACCGAGAACGACAGCTCCGACCACCGTGGCGAAGACCGGGATGATGTAGGTGACCATCGACGCCGTGCTCGCACCGACGAGACGAATATTGCGCAGGTGGATGACGAATGCGATGCCCGTGCCCACCGCACCGAGCGTCGCGACCGACCCGATGACCGGCCAGGACAGTCCGCGCACGTCCGGGACGGTTCCGCTTACCAGCGGCGCCAGCAGGCCAAGCACGAGAGTGGCGACGATCAGCTGGACGGCTGACATCGCGATCCCGGATTCGGGTCGCGGGGAGACGAACTTCCGGGTGTAAGGAATCGCCACGCCATAGCAGGAGGCGGCCGCAAGGCACAGCAACTGGCCGCTCAGCGACGAACCTCCCACCCCTTGCCAGATCCCGAGAATGATCAGCGCGCCGATCAACCCAAGCAGCAGGCCGATCAGCCGCCGGGTGGACATCTTCTCGGTCCGAAAGGCCACGACGGCCAGCGGCAGGACGACGAGTGGAGTGATCGAATTCCAGATCCCAGCCAAGATCGAGGCGATGCGCTGCTCGCCGTAACCGAAGAGGGTGAAGGGCGTCGCGACTCCAATGAGCGCGATCACCGCGTTGTGCCCCCAGGTGCCAACGTCTCTCGGTAAGCCTCTGCCCGTAGCGAGCAAAATCAACAATAGGATCAGCGCGCCGCTGGCCACGCGCCCCAGCGCGACGTAGAGCGGGTGCAGCTCCGACACACCAATCTTGATGAACAGGAAGCTCGAGCCCCAGATTGCACCGAGCGCCAGCATGCCTGGCAGCCATCTGGTCAATGCGCGGCTAGAAACCTTGCTGGTCGGCGACGTCCCGGTAGGGGCTGCTGGCGTCGCAGTCACGGGGGACACCGTACCCGTGGTCGCTTCCATTCCAGGAGTACTTTTTCTCCCGTCAGCAGGCCTGGTTGGACTGGCCGCCAATTCTTCGACCATGCGCTGTCAGTGCGCCCAGGCAAGATAGTTCTGTGCCGCAAGATCCGCTCAACAGCTTCTCGCACGCCACCCGCACGTGGTTCGAGGAAGTGTTTGCCGCCCCGACGCAGGCGCAGTGGGGCGCGTGGGATGCGATCTCGGCCGGCGACAACGCGTTGGTCATTGCCCCGACTGGATCCGGCAAGACGCTCGCCGCCTTTCTCTGGGCCCTCGACAAGTTGACGCGAGAGGCAATTCCCCCCGCAAGGCAGCGCTGCCGAGTGCTCTACGTGTCACCGCTCAAAGCGCTGGCCGTCGACATCGAACGCAACCTCCGGGCACCGCTGACCGGGATCACCCAGGTCGCCCTCAGGGTTGGTCAGCCACCGCCCAACGTGACGGTCGCCGTACGGTCGGGTGATACACCGGCAGCCGACCGCCGCGCCATCGCCGCCCGGCCGCCAGACATCCTGATCACCACTCCGGAGTCCCTCTTTCTGATGCTCACCTCGTCAGCTCGCGACGTGCTCCGTTACGTGGAGACGGTGATCATCGACGAGGTGCACGCGTTGGCGGGGACCAAACGTGGCGCTCACCTTGCCCTGTCCCTCGAGCGGCTGGATCAATTGGTCGTCGATTCCGGAGGTGCCCGGCCCACTCAACGGGTCGGGCTGTCGGCGACCGTGCGGCCGCCGGAGCGGGTGGCTCAGTTCCTAGGCGGCCCACACCCGGTACGGGTGGTTGCCCCGCCAGCAGTCAAATCCTGGGACCTGTCGATAGTGGTTCCGGTCGAGGACATGGGCGATCTCGGAGCATCCGCAGCTCAAGTGCCCGTCGAGCCGCCGCCCGGAATCGATGAGGACGCGCCCCCTCGACGACCGCCATCAATCTGGCCGCACGTCGAGAACCAGATCCTCGACCTCATCGTGCAGCACCGCTCGACAATCGTCTTCGCCAATTCACGCCGGCTGGCCGAGCGGCTGACCGCTCATCTCAATGAGCTCCACGCCGAAAGGCTCGGCCAACCCGCGGGCGAGTTTCCACCACCTGCCCAAGTGATGGCTCAGTCGGGCGCTTCGAGTGGGCGGGACGGCTCGCTGGTACCGGCCATCGCACGAGCGCACCATGGCTCGGTCAGCAAGGAGCAGCGGGCGCAGATCGAGTCTGACCTCAAATCCGGGCGGCTGTCGTGCGTCGTGGCCACATCCTCGCTGGAGCTCGGCATCGATATGGGCACAGTCGATGTGGTGGTTCAGGTCGAGGCGCCTCCCTCCGTAGCCAGCGGACTTCAGCGCGTCGGCCGGGCCGGCCACCACGTTGGCGCCACGTCCCGCGGAGTGTTCTTCCCGAACCATCGAGGAGACCTCATCGAGTCGGCCATTGTTGTGGAGCGGATGCGTCAAGGCGCGATCGAGGCAGTCGCCGACCTCCGTAATCCGCTCGACGTGCTGGCCCAGCAGATCGTGGCCATGGTGGCCGCGGAGGAGCTGAAGGCTGACGACGTCTACGCCCTTGTGCGCCGGGCCGACAGCTTCCGGGAGCTGCCGCATAGCGGGTTTGAAGCAGTGTTGGACATGCTGTCGGGCCGTTACCCGTCTGAGGATTTCGCCGAATTGCGTCCTCGGCTGATCTGGCATCGCGATACCGGCTTGCTGACAGCCCGGCCGGGTGCCCTGCGATTGGCCGTTACTTCGGGCGGAACCATTCCAGACAGAGGCTTGTTCGGAGTGTTCCTGGTTGGTGAAGGCAATGCCTCAGGTCGCCATGGTGCCGGACGGCGAGTGGGCGAGCTCGACGAGGAAATGGTCTACGAGACCAGGGTGGGCGATGTCTTCACGCTCGGTACGACCAGCTGGCGGGTCGAGCAGATCACCCACGATCAGGTCCTGGTCTCCCCTGCCCCAGGCACTCCAGGACGGCTGCCGTTCTGGAAGGGTGACTCGCCGGGTCGTCCACGCGAACTCGGCCGCGCTTTCGGACAATTCGTTCGTGAGCTGAGCATCCTGCCGGCCGAATCTGCCACACATCGGCTCCGTGAAACAGGCCTGGATGATTTCGCCGCCGGCAACCTGCTCACCTACCTCAAGGAGCAGGCGGGGGCAACCGGTGTGCTGCCCACCGACCAGACGATCGTCTTTGAGCGCTTTCGTGACGAGCTCGGCGACTGGCGAGTATGCGTCCACTCCGCCCTGGGGTCGGGCGTACTGACACCCTGGGCGCTGGCCATCGAGCACGCCGCCCGGGAACGCTACGGCATGGAGATCCAGGCCACCGCGACCAACGACGGCATTGTGCTCCGCATACCCGATACAGAATCCGAACCACCCAATGCCGAGCTGATCATGTGTGACCCGGAACTGCTCGACGCGGTGGTCACCGATGAAGTCGGCGGGTCCGCACTGTTCGCTGCGCGGTTTCGCGAAAGCGCCGCGCGGGCTCTTTTGCTTCCTCGCCGAGACCCGAAGTCCCGATCGCCACTGTGGCAGCAGCGGATGCGATCGGCCCAGCTGCTAACGGTGGCAGCGCAGTATCCGGAGTTCCCGATTGTGCTCGAAACCATGCGGGAATGTCTCACGGACGTCTTCGACCTGGCGGGCCTGCACGAGATCCTCTCCCAAATCGCCGCGCGGTCCATCCGGGTGGTCGACGTGGAAACCCGTGAGCCCTCACCGTTCGCCAAGTCGCTGCTCTTCGGCTACGTCGGTGCCTTCGTCTATGAGGGCGATGTGCCGCTGGCCGAGAGGAAAGCAGCAGCACTGTCCCTGGATGCCTCCCTACTGGCGGAACTGCTCGGCAAGGACGGCCTCAAGGAACTGCTCGATCGGGACGTGATCGCCAGCCTCGAGGCCGACCTGCAGGGCCTCAGCGCTGAGCGGCAGGCATCCGGACCAGAGCAGCTGTTTGACCTGCTGAGAACGGCGGGCCCTTTCACGGTGGCCGAGCTGGATGCGCGCAGCATCCCCGAACTCAGCGTTGACGCGGTCCTGGCCGACCTGATCGCCGATCGCCGGGTGGTCGAGGTGCGCATCGCTGGTCAGGAGATGGTGGCCGTGGCGGAGGATGTGCCCCGACTTCGGGACGGACTGGGCATCCCGGTTCCGCCAGGCATCGCGGCAACTTTCAACGAGCCCGCAACGCGTCCGATCGACGATCTTGTGTTGCGCTGGGCTCGGACCCATGGCCCCTTTGTCGCCTCTGCCATCGCGGAACGCTACGGGTTGGGTCGGGCGGTCGTCGAGGGAGCCTGCAACAGTCTCGTCGGGCCGGGCACCCTGGTCTCCGGCAGCTTCATGGATCTGCCTGTTGAGCGCGTGCCATCGGGTGATGTTGCCGCAGAGTCCCGTGGTTTCCAGTCCGGCGAAGTGCCGGCAACCGCGCCGACCGCCCGTCAATACTGTCATGCCCAGGTCCTCTCGCTGATCAAGCGCCGCACGCTCGCCGGTTTGCGCAAGAGTGTGGAGCCGGTCGAGCAGGTCGCCTACGCCCGCTTCCTTCCGGAGTGGCAAGGCGTCGCTTCGAGCCAGCGGGGCACCGACGCGGTACTGGGTGCATTGGAGCAGTTGTCTGGGTACGCCTTGCCGGCAAGTGCCGTGGAGACCGTCGTTCTGCCGTCGCGGATAGCGAACTACTCCCCTGCCATGCTGGATGAGCTCACCTCCAGCGGTGAGGTGTACTGGGTCGGCGACGGCGCGATTGGCGATGCCGACGGCTGGGTGCGCTGGTACCTCGCCGACCAGGAGCCGCATCTGGCGCACATCGAGCCTGCGCATTACCGCAGTCAAGAGCTGCTTGCCGCGCTGGCCGGCGGTGCAGGGTACTTCTTCGAATCGCTGCTCCCGCCGGGGTTGGCCACATCCGATCGAGCGGCGTACGTGGCGGCACTCTGGGATCTGGTATGGGCAGGTTTGGTGGTGGGCGACACGTTTGCCCCGTTGCGCGCGCTCGCCGGCCGAGGCACCCACCGCCGGCCTAACCGGCCCACCGCCCGGGCATCTCGACCGCGCCTCGCCAGCCGTGCTCTGGGTCGGCCCACCAGGATGCCGCGGCTGGCGTCGCCTACCACGTCCGGCCGCTGGGCATTGGTGTCGCGAGGTCAGCCGTCCGCTGCGGACCGGCTCGCCGCAAATGTCTTCGCCCAGCTTGACCGGTACGGGATAGTCACGCGGGGCAGTGTGTTGACCGAGAATTCGGAGGGCGGCTTTGGTGCCGCATACCGGGCGCTAAGTGCACTGGAGGAGTCAGGCCAGTGCCGACGCGGCTACTTCATCGAAGGGCTTGGGGCCGCCCAGTTCGCCCTGACCGGTGCGGTTGACCGGTTGCGGTCCTATTCCCGCGAACCGGAGGATCCGGTAGCCCTCGTATTGGCCGCGTGCGATCCGGCGAATCCGTACGGTGCCGCGCTGCCCTGGCCCGAGCGAGAAGGTCACCGTCCGGGCCGGAAGCCGGGCGCCCTGGTGGTCCTGGTGGGCGGGGCGCTGATCTTCTACGTCGAGCGCGGCGGAAAGACACTGCTGTCCTTCACCGAGGATCCCTCGAAACTCAACCCTGCAGCAGCTGCGCTGGCCAGTGCCGTACGCGATGGCCTGTTGGGCAAGTTGACGGTCCAGCGTGCAGACGGTGCGCACGTCTTCTCCTCACCAGTGGTGAGCGACGCGCTGCAGACCGCCGGCTTCAGGATGACCCCTCAGGGTCTTCGGTTGCGACCGAGCATCTGAGTCGCTGCCGATCAAGGAGCGAAGAGAAGGCGATGAGTCAGTTCGAGGTGATCTGGCTTGACGCCAGCTCGGAGTCGGCGAGTGAAGGCGTCGCCGGATTAGGCAGCGGCCTGAGCCATGGCCCGAACGGTCGGCAGCGACCGCACGCGCTCGCCGGCGCTGATCTGCTCGTGCAGCGCCATTTTCTCGCTCACGACATTGAGCACGGTGGACAGCGGAAGATCTAGGGCGGCGCAGATAGCGGCCAGCAACTCACTCGAGGCTTCTTTCTGGCCGCGCTCGACCTCCGAGAGGTAGCCGAGGCTGACCTGTGCCGCCTTTGAGACCTCTCGCAGTGTGCGAGCCTGAGCCACACGCTCCTCGCGCAACGACTCGCCGATCAGCTGACGGACCAGCACGGGCTTGACCGGACTCTCGGAGCGCATAAGCAAACTGTACTCACCCTCGGTGACAAACTCAGTCGACCACGCTCATGGCTGTCGACGCTGAGACGGGCGGCGCCGCCTCGTCGCCCAGCGCGTCGGCGAGAAATTGCAGCCCCTGGTGGGCCGTGTGGCCGCGAATGGTGGCACGGTCTCCGGCCAATGCGAGCCGGCGTGAGCGGACCACCCCGGCTGGCCGGTGGGCGACAGCCACGTACACCTCGCCTACGGGATGGCCGTCCTGCGGTTCCGGACCTGCAACTCCGGTAACCGCCAATCCCCAGTCGGCGTCACATTCCGCCGCTATCCCGGCGGCCATAGCTCGGGCAGTGGTCTCGGCGACAGGCCCATCTGCCTCGAGCACCGTGTGCGGGACTCCGGCCAGTATGGCCTTCAGGCGAGTTGCGTAGGTGATCGCGCCGCCGACGTAATTCGCCGAGGCACCGGGAACCTCGGTGATCAAGGAGCCGATCAGGCCACCGGTCAACGACTCTGCCGTCGCCAGTGTTTCGCCTCGGCTAGCCAGACGGGAAACGACCTCGCGCGCGATCGCCGAGGTCACCGTCGACCGGCCAGCGCCGCACGCCGCAGTCTCACCGCATCGCGGACATAGTCCAGGCCGGTGACCACTGTCACCACCAACGCGGCCAGCATGACCACGACCGCGATCACGTGAGCCCCCGGCGGCAGCGGAAGCAGGTACAAGCTCACGGCCGCCGACTGCAGCACAGTCTTGATCTTGCCACCACGACCTGCGGCCATGACCCCGTAGCGCAGCACGAAGAAACGCATGACCGTGATGCCCCATTCACGGACCAAAATCGTGATCGTCACCCACCACGACAGTTCATCGATGATCGACAAACCGACGAAGGCCATGCCGGTGAGCGCCTTGTCAGCGATCGGGTCGGCCAGCTTGCCGAACGGGGTGACAAGGTTGTGCTTGCGGGCCAGGTAACCATCCAGCAGGTCGGTCAGGATGGCCGCAATGAAGGTGCCGGCGGTGGCCAACCGCCAGCCTGGCTCATCTGGATGCGCAAGCAGCATCCAACCAAAGACCGGGACCAACAAAATACGCAGCGCCGTCAACGCATTCGGCACGTTCCATGAACTGACCGCACCCGCGTGCACCGGCTCGGCCGCGTGGCCCCCAGGTGTCGCTGACCTCTGGCCGTCGGTGCGCTGCCCTCGGTGTCCCATGTCCTCAGGCATGCTCCGAAGATACTGCCTGAGAAGTCAGGTCTCGGCCAAAATCCGAGCTACCAGGTCGGCGCCCTCAGCGGCTACTGCCCGCGCAGCCACCATGTCACCCACCCGCAGCGATTCGAGCTTCAATCTATCCGACCCGGCCGCGCCGTCGTCGATCAGTCGGACACTCCCGTCGGAATCCGGACCCTGATGCTGAGCCCGGCCGATCACCTCGCCGCCGGTTTCCTCGATCAGCACCTCGATCGCTTCCCCGATCCTCGACTCCGCACGTTCCGTGACAAGCGCATCGACGACGTCACTGAGATGATCACGCCGCTCCGCTATCTCCCGCGGCGGCAGCTGCCCCTCCAGGCCGGCAGCCTCGGTTCCGTCCTCGTCGGAGTATCCGAAAACCCCGATCGCGTCCAGCCGCGCCGCTTCGAGGAACTGCTCGAGGACCTCGATATCAGCGTCGGTCTCGCCGGGAAAGCCGCAGATGACGTTGCTTCGAATACCCGCCTGCGGTGCCCTCTGCCGGATGGCGTCGAGCAACGTCAGGAAGCGGTCGGGGCTGCCGAACCGACGCATTCGGCGCAGCACTGGTTCCGATGCGTGCTGAAAGGACAAGTCGAAGTACGGCACCACCCCAGGGGTCCCGGTCATGACGTCGATCAAGCTGGGACGCATCTCCGCCGGCTGAAGGTAAGAGACTCGGCTCCAGTTCAGTCCTTCCACCGTCGCGAGTTCGGTGAGCAGGGATTCGAGCAGCCGGATGTTTCCGAGATCTTTGCCGTACGACGAGGAATTCTCACTGACCAGGAACAGCTCCCGCACGCCTGAACCGACGAGCCACCGTCCCTCGGCGACGATGTCCTCCGGCGGCCGCGACACGTACGATCCGCGGAAGCGCGGAATGGCGCAAAAGGTGCAGCGCCGATCACAGCCTGATGCGATCTTCAGCGGGGCCGATGGCCCATGGGTCAGTCGCCGGCGATGGCTCAACCACGGCGCGATGGTCGGCGCGGCCGGAGAGCTTCCTTCATGAGTCGTGCCTGCCTGAGACGCCAACGCCGCTGTCAGCGGGTGGCCCGGAATTGCTACCGTGGCCAACCCGCTCTGACGCTCGATGGGCGCCAAAGGTAGCAGCCTGCGGCGATCCCGTGGCACGTGCGCATCCGGCCGCTCTCCGCCGAGGACGCGCCGCACATGGCGCCCGATATCGGCGTACGCGTCGAATCCGAGAACAGCGTCGGCTTCAGGCAGAGCATCGGCCAATTCAGAGCCGTAGCGTTCGGCAAGGCAACCCACCGCGACCACTGCCTGGGCGCCTTCACGGCCCTTGAGGTCGGCAGCCGACAGCAGCGTGTCAATCGAGTCCTTCTTTGCCGCCTCGACGAAGCCACAGGTGTTGACCAAGACCGCGTCTGCCTCGGCGGGCTCGGCCGCCAGCCGATACCCGTCAGCCACCAGCCGGGCCGCCAGCTCCTCGGAGTCCACCTCGTTACGCGCGCATCCCAGCGTGACCACGTGCACTGCCGGCGAATCGGTGGTACCTACGGAAGTCATGAGGCGCCCAGTATGACTGATCAGCCGGCGCGGAGGTTTTCCAGCACCGCCTCAAGCTCGTCAGCTTTCACCAGAACCTCCCGTGGTTTCGACCCTTCGGACGGGCCCACAACGCCACGGGTCTCGAGAATGTCCATCAGTCGGCCCGCCTTGGCGAAGCCGACCCGAAGCTTGCGTTGCAGCATTGATGTGGAGCCGAGCTGCAAGGTGACCACCAGCTCGACCGCCTGTAGCACCAGCTGCAGGTCATCACCGATGTCTTCGGCCACCTTGGTGGTGGACTCGGGCGGCGCGGTGACATCGTCCCGGTAAACGGGCTTCAGCTGACCAGAGACATGGGAGACCACCTTCTGGATCTCTGTCTCAGTCACCCAGGCACCTTGGATCCGGATCGGCTTGCTCAACCCCATGGGGAGGAAGAGACCGTCACCCTGGCCAACGAGCTTCTCGGCCCCCGGCTGATCCAAGATCACCCGAGAGTCAGTCATCGACGAGGTGGCAAACGCAAGCCGGCTCGGCACGTTGGCCTTGATCAAGCCAGTAACCACGTCGGTACTAGGCCGCTGCGTCGCCAGGACCAAGTGGATTCCTGCCGCCCGTGCCAGCTGTGTAATCCGGACGATCGAATCCTCCACGTCTCGAGGCGCCACCATCATCAGATCCGACAGTTCATCCACGATGACCAGGAGGTATGGGTAAGGAGCCACGTTTCGCTCAGACCCCGGTAGCGGCTTCACCGTCCCCATCCGGATGGCCTTGTTGAAGTCGTCGATATGCCGGAAGCCGAAAGCTGCCAGGTCGTCGTATCGCATGTCCATCTCCCGGACGACCCACTGCAACGCCTCGGCGGCTCTCTTGGGCA
>DATFOP010000187.1:0-2038 GCA_035265505.1 Propionibacteriaceae bacterium
ACTGATCAAGGGTGATTCGACCAGATCATCAGTCAGCAGGGGAACGGTGTTCAGCCCACACGCGTACGGGAGTTCGGGCAAAGCGGCCGCCAACGCCAGTCCGGCTCGGATGCCAATGGAGGTCTCGAGGGCGCTGGACACGACCACGGGCAACTCGATGCGCTCCGCGATCTCCAGGCACGCCCGAATCCCGCCGAGCGGCTGCACCTTCAACACCACCACGTCCGCCGCGCCGAGTTGAGCGACGCGGTACGGGTCGCCGCTTCGACGGATCGACTCGTCGGCGGCGATCAGCACGTCGATGCCTTCTCGGGCAAGTCGCCGCCGCAGCTCGGCTAGTTCCTCGACTCCTGAGCACGGCTGCTCGACGTACTCAAGATCAAAGCGCGCCAGCTGTCGGATGGCCGCTCGGGCCGTGTTCACATTCCATGCGCCGTTCGCATCGACCCGTACCCGGCCAGTCGGACCCAGGGCATGCCGTACGGCCTCCACCCGGGCCAGGTCGTCGGCAAGAGCCTGGCCGCGCTCGGCCACCTTGATCTTGGCGGTGGTGCAACCGGATCCGGCGGCCATGGCGTAGGCCACTCCGGGTTCCACCGCGGGAATCGTGCAGTTCACCGGCACGACAGTCCGGACCGTATCGGGCCAGCCAAGCTCGGCGGACTCGATCGCCGCTCGAAGCCAGGTCCCCGCCTCCCGCGGGGCGTAGTCGAGGAAGGGGCTCCACTCTGCCCAGCCCGCCGCACCTCGCCAGACCAAGCCTTGGCGGACGGTGACCCCGCGAAATTTGCTCCGCAAGCCGATCTCGTAGACCTGGCCGCTCTCCGGCTCAGCTAATCGTGCCAGGTGTCGTGGGCTCGTTGACCGCGCCACCCCCGCCACGCGCCCCATCCTGCCACCGGACCGCTGGCTTGGTTCGTTGCAGCGGGTTGATGAGGACTGCCGGAGCAAAGGCAAAGGTGCGCAGTCCTCGCCACCACCAGATGGCATTCGGCATGCTGTTCGTCACTCATTAGCCTGGTGGGGTGACCTCGGCCGGCCTGGATTCCAGCTTGCGGCCGGTCACCTCCGCTGAAACCTTTATCGCTCTGGCCGAAGCTCTGCACGGCGGCTCTGCGATCGCGCCGCTGCCGGATTCGGACGTCGAACGGGCAGCAACGGTCGACATGTTGCAGCTGGATGAACCCGCTCAGGAGCCCGACGCCGCCGTCGTTCTCGCGACGTCGGGCTCGACCGGCCGGCCGAAGGGCGCAGTCTTGTCACGTGTGGCGGTGCGGGCGGCCGCGGATGCGGCTCACGCGCGCCTCGGGGGGCCTGGCGATTGGGCGTTGGCGTTGCCGCCGTACTACGTCGCAGGGCTCATGGTGATGGCAAGGGTCATCGTGGCAGGCACCACCATCCACCAGGTGGGCAGCGACCTGGCGCGGCTGCCGTCCGCGGTTGACGCCATGCGAGGGCGTCGCTATCTCGCCGTGGTGCCAGCGCAGCTGGACCGCGCCCTGGCTCAGCCGCAGTTGACCGAGGCGATGCGCGCTCTGGACGCCGTGCTGGTGGGTGGCTCCGCATTGGACGCGGACCTCCGATCGCGAGCCGAGCAAGCCCAGATCAATATCGTCGCCTCGTACGGCATGACGGAAACCTGCGGCGGCTGTGTCTACGACGGGCTTCCGCTGGACGGCGTGTCGGTAACAGTGGAGCCGGGGACGCAGCGGATCCGCATCTCGTCCGTCACCAACTTCTCCGGCTATCGGCTTCGCCCGGACCTCACGAGGACGACGGTGAACGACGGCACGCTGATCACTCAGGATCGCGGCGAGTGGACCAGCGACGGCCGGCTTCACGTTCTCGGTCGGGTGGACGACGAAGTGATCACCGGCGGCATCAATGTCGATCTTGGCCAACTCGAGCGCGCCTGCAAGTCCTGGCCGGGATTGGCCGGTGCGGAGATCGCGGTCGTCGCCGTGCCGGATGTTCGATGGGGACGAAAAATTGTCGCTGTGACCAACGGTCCGGGGTCGGTGAGGGCACTGCAGGCCTA
>DATFOP010000188.1:0-3148 GCA_035265505.1 Propionibacteriaceae bacterium
TTCACCGCTCGTCGGCCAGTTTGAAGATCAGATTCGTCTGCCACTTCTCCATGTCGGGCTGGCTCATCGGATCGTGCAGATACTCCTCCAGCCGCGCCACCCAGAGCTCACCGTCGTCCGCCTGGCACATGTCCCAGGCAATGCCTTCGGCGGCGGCCCAGTCGAGCAGTTCGCTCGTCGCATCACGCAGCTTCTGAGGATGACCCACGTGCCGAGCGACCGCATAGTTGCCTCCCGGCAGCAGATGCGCTTGCACTCGGTTGTCGCCGGAGATTTCGTCTGCCGTAGGCACCCCCACTTCGACTTCGACAATGCCCCTGGTGTCAATGCGGTTGTACTTCCAGAATGGCGGGCCCGCGGGTTGGATGCCGCGGGCCGCCAGCCAGCCGAAGACCTCCACGATTTGAGGCTGTAGTTCGTCACTCAGCCGGGGCATCGGTACGGAGCTGGTGATGGACGCGTACGGTTGCTCGCCGCGGGAAACCAGTTGGGGTCGGATGGCCATCGCTACTCCTGGTCGGTCAGGCCACCTACTCTCCCATGTGCTAGCGCAGATCGGCGCGGAGCAGCGTCTCGCCTGCCGAACTTCGGATCTCGACGGCGGCCAGTCGCGAGACCTTCAAAGGCGAGTGAGCCTGCGGCGTCATCACCCGACCTGGCTTGGCGGGCCAGGCCTTTGCCTCAACCGCCGTGCCCGACCGGTCGATGATCCAGATTTTGTACGTCTCGTACGCACCGCCAGACGTCGGCTCATTGGTTTCGCCGTACTGGCATTCCACCAGGAAATCGGTCCCTTCGGTGGCCGGCACCACCTCGACGATGGCGGTGATGGCGGTGGGCTGTACCTCGGAGAAGGCAAGCAAGGTAGGCGAATTGCGCTGTCCGAATGGCAGCGGGCCGACGCCCACCGCGAAGCCACCGATGATCAGGATGAGGGCCGCCGCCGCCCCTACCACTGCCGCGACCAATCGCCGGCGCCGCGTCCGTTGCTCCCCGATCACCCGTGGCATCAGCATCGTCGGTGCCGCATCGCCTTCCGCCGGCTGTACTTGGGCGGCCAGGAAGGCTGCATCTTCGGGTGATACCTGACCGAGCAGGCCTGGCACGCCGGCCAATTCAGCGACTGATCGCTGGCAGCTCGCGCAGCCGGCCAGATGCTCCTCGAACTCCCGCCTCTCCGCTGGAGAGAGCGCGCCCAGCACGTAGGCCGCGTCCAAGAGCGAGAACGAATCGGCATGAGCATTCATGGCCGAGTCACTCCCTTCTCCTGCAGGATCAGCTTCAACATCCGCAGCCCATAGTGCAGGCGGGACTTCACGGTCCCCTCGGGAATGCGGAACCGAGCGGCGATGTCAGCGACCGAGCGACCCTCGAAGTAGGCGGCGCTGATCACCGAGCGGTGCTCGACTGACAAGGCGTTCAGCGCCTCGGCGATCAGCCACCGATCAAGAATCACACTGGTGGCATCGTTGGACTGCGCATCGGGCGGATCCGCGGTGCCCAACTCGTGCCGAAAGGCCGCACTGCGCCAGCGATCGATGATCAAGTTCCGGGTTGTGGTGAAAAGCCAGGCCCGGGCTGCCGCGTCGTCCCGATCCACCAGACCGGGGTCTTTCCAAGCCTTGAGCAACACCTCCTGTACCGCATCCTCGGCGGCTTGGCGGTCCGACGTAAGCCGCAGCGCAAACCGCCACAACTCACCAGCATGGCGGTCGTGCAGCGCCTGCAATGCGGCCTGTTTCTGCGCGCCGCTCAACACCGCCCTCCTGAGATCCTCCTCGATCGATGACCTTCGTCGGCGATCCGTCGCTTCTTCAGACGAGAATCGTCCGGTCCGGGTTCAGTGTGGCTCATGGCTGATACGCCGGGACGCCGAGCAGCCGGTCGACCGTCACAAACCGGTAGCCGCGGCCGGTCAGCTTGTCGACCAACGGACCGATGGCGGCAACGCTTTGGTCGCGCCGACCGCCACGGGCGTCGAAACCGTCGTGGAAGATCAGGATCCGGCCTGGCCGGGTCAACCTCGTCGCGCGGGCAGCCAGCATCCGGGCCGGCGGTTGGACGAGCTCAAGCGGATGCGCGAATCGCCCGGACACCACCTGGAGACCGGCACTGCGGATCCCGCCGAGAACCCATGGCCAATGGCAGAGCCACGGCGGCCGGTAGAGAGCGGGAACAACTCCGGCGATCCGATTCAGCACCTGCTGAGCACGCTCGATCTCCCGCCCCTGACCCGGTTCAGTGAGATAGCGGCTGAACTGGTGGCGATAGCTGTGATTGCCGAGGACATGACCGGATTGCACTATCCGGCGCACCGTCGAGGGGAAACGCTCCGCGCAGCGCCCGACCGCGAAGAATGTGGCCAGCACCCGCCGATCCTCCAATACATCAAGCAGGCGAGACGTGTAGGGCTCATTGGGACCGTCATCGAAGGTGAGCGCGACCAGCCGCTCCGTCGTGTTCGCCTGGTACGGGAAAGGCCCGAAGGCCTGTGATGTCTGCCCGAAGGCGGCCCAGCCGAGGCCGGCCGCGGCCAGTGCGCCGGGCAGCCATCCTGTCTTGGTCATGGAGTGGCCCACCTGAGCCGGTCGTCCGTCTGCTCCATCTCACTCCCCGCAGGGCGCTTCGACGACTCATCGACCGCACGCGCAGCGGCCGAATCAGAAAGCAGCGCCCCCCGCAAGCTTCCCGACGCCCGATGCTAGCGACCGTAGGGACAGAGGGATATATATCTGGCGTTTTTGTGCAGAGCCTTTGGGAGCGCTGATGAGCACCCGAGCCGCTTCATCGAGATGCGTCTATCGAGAAGGTGTCGGTATGCGTGCCGCCGGCGGCAGGGACGAAGGAGGCTTGCAGCTTGTTTTTGGTCACCGTGACATCCAGAACGCCGTATGTCTCGTTGTCGTTGCCACCCGCGGCGCTGGCGAAGTAGTCGGCTTCGGAGTCGGCACCGGACACGTCATACTGACCCCTCCCGCCGGTGGCGGCCACGACCGAGACGCTGCCCGCTCCGCGGACCAGCTCACCGTCCTCATCGGCGACACAGTCTTTGTCGAACGACTTAATGGCGATCGCCTTGCAGCCCTCGCTCAACCTCAGCTGCTTGGTCCGCTGGTAACTGTGGTCGTGACCGCCAAGAATCAGATCC
>DATFOP010000189.1:0-21400 GCA_035265505.1 Propionibacteriaceae bacterium
TCAGTAACCGGTTCATGCCATCAGCCACCTCCTTGGAGATGACCCGCTTGCAGTTCGCGTTGGGCGGCTCGAGAAGCTTGCCCGTCCTCGTGGTGATCTTAGATACGATCACCGGATCGCAGTGGATGCCGCGTGCCGCGAATGTGGCGTATGCCTCGGCCATCGACATTGGCGTCACCTCCGAGACACCGAGGGTGAACGACGGCACCTGGACGCTCGGACTGCTGGTCAGGTTCAACTTCGGATCGGAAAGCTGCACGCCAAGCTTCTTCGCCATCTTGGTCACCGGACAGACGCCGACCGTGTGCTCCAACTGCAAGAAGTATGTGTTCACCGAGGACGCAATGCCCTTTTGCATGTCCATCACACCGTTGACACCGGTGGAGTTCTTCGGCCGGTACTTCGGGTCGCGGGCACTCCCGATACAGGTCGAAAACCTGGTGTTACCCAAGTACAGAGGCGAACGGGCGTTGTACCTCTTTGTGATCGGGATGCCCTTCTCCAAGGCGGCCGCCGCCGTGAACGCCTTGAAGGTGGACCCGGCTTGGTAGCCCTCGGCACCGCCGAGCGCCTGCTCGACCGAATAGTTGTAGTAAGTCTGGCCCTTCTTCTTCTTGGTCCCCATCACCGGACGGCTCTGCGCGCTGGCGATGATCAGACCGGTCCCGGGCTCGATCATGTTCATGGTGGAAATCAGCGGATCCGTTGGCCCGACCACCCTGGACACCGCCTTCTGGGCGATGTCTTGAGTCTTGGGCTCGATTGCGGTCTGAATGGTGAGCCCGCCTCGCTTGATCAGGTTGTCGCGCTCTTCAACATTTTTTCCAAGGCTCGGGCTGAGCAACAGCGTGCGGCGCACGTAGTCGCAGAGGAAGGGGTACTTCGTGCCGACACATCCGTTGCGGGTTGGCTTGACCTTGTCCTCGTCGAAAGTCGCGGTCTTGGCCTTCTTGGCTTGCGCGGCGCTGATGAATTCCCAACGGACCATCGCGTTCAGCACGACATCCCGGCGATCCAGGGACGCGCTCCGATTGTTTACCGGATTGACGGTGTCCGGATTCTGCACCAGCCCGGCCAGCATGGCTGCTTGCGGCAGGGTCAGCTTCCATGCATGAGTGGAGTAATAGTGCCGAGCGGCCGCCTCCACCCCGTACGCGCCTTCGCCGTAGTAGGCGATGTTGAGGTAGCGCTCCAGGATTTGGTCCTTGGTCAGCCGCTTCTCCAGCGCAATGGCGTATCGGAGTTCGCGGATCTTGCGCTCCAAAGTAGGAGCCTGTGCCTCCCGTACGCACTGGGCGTCGCCCTTCGCCTGGCAGGCCTCAACCTGCACCATCTTGACGTACTGCTGGGTAATCGACGAGCCGCCCTGCACGCTGCCGTCGCCGGTGGAGTTGCGGATCAACGCCCGCATGGTGCCCTTGAGATCGAGCGCGCCGTGCTCGTAGAACCGATGATCTTCGATCGCGAGCTGCGCCTGGCGCATGACGGGAGCAATCTCGTCGAGCTTCACCGGGATCCGGTTCTCGTCATAGAAGTAGGCCAGCACCTTGCCGTTGCCCATCAGGACCTTGGATCGCGTCGCGGGCGCCGGCGTGGCTAGTTCGGCCGGAATGCTGTCGAGTTCTGCTGCTGCGGCCTTGCTGCCGACGCCCGCCACGCCTGCGATTGGAACGAACAAGCCGGCAATCAGGACCCCGGCCAGGACGCTCACGGTCACGAACATGACCAATGAGTACGCAACGCTCCCCGCGCGTTTCGGACTAAAAGGCATGCCGAACAGCGTACGGGAGGGTACCGACTACACCGAATTCTTGCGTCGTGTCAAGAAAACCCGTAACATCCAGCGGCGCCCGAAGGTCACAAACACGCAAACATATGGCCCGCTGGGCTAGTCAAGGACCTACCTCAGTTCGTAGCATTACCTTTCAGCTGTGCCATAAGGGCCGGGGAAGCTCGGCACGGCCTCGGGGAGAGATTTACAAGGGGAGAGCAGTAGATGACTGCATGGCATCGGGAAGACTGGACCCTGCGCGCCAAATGCCGGGGCATGGAAGATGCCCTGTTTCCGGAAGCATCCGATCAGAAGCGGGCCAAACAGGTGTGCTCGGGTTGTCCAGTTCGACTGGAATGCCTGTCCGAGGCGCTGGACCATCGGATCGAGTGGGGCGTCTGGGGCGGCATGACGGAGCGTGAGCGGCGGCTGCTGCTGCGCCAACGTTCCGACGTGGTGTCGTGGCGTTCAGTCCTTATCGGCAAGCAGGACGCCAACGCGCCGAAGCGCGTCGAGATCGGTGACGTCGCTCGCTAACGTTGCGACGAGCGTCCTCGGGACGCCGGGGCGGGTCGAGGAGAATCGTTCGAGCAGAAGTCTCTCCTGCTCGATCACACGCTCGAGGTCCGCGTGCCGGCGGAGCGCCTCTATCTCGGTGACGGCGGTGGCCGGGTCCAGGTCCTCAGCGATGGCCAGCGCGCGCTCGGCCGAGACCTCGAGCTGGCTGGTGTGTACCCGATTGATCACCATGCCGGCGAGCGGCATCCGCTCCTCGCTCAGTCGGTCGACGAAGTAGGCGGCCTCGCGGAGCGCATCGCGCTGGGCCATGGCCACCACCAGGAAGGTGGTGTGACTAGAGGACAACAGGGCGTGAGTCTGCGCGGCACGCTGCCGGAACCCGCCGAAGAGTGCCTCGAAGGCGGTGATGAACGTTTCCATGTCCCGCAGGAGCTGACCACCGAGGATTTTAATCATCGCCGAGGACACCAGGTGGAATCCCACGCTCATCAGTCGCAGGGGTCCGCGAGCCGGGGCGAGCAGCATCCTCAGGAAGGGGCCGTCGAGCAGGTCGCTGAGGTGTTCCGGGGCATCGAGAAAGTCCAATGCTGACCTTGCCGGTGGCGTGTCGACCACGATCAAATCCCAGCTGCCGTCGGCCAGTGCTTGGTGGTGCAACTGCCCAAGCTTCTCCATGGCCATGTACTCCTGCGTCCCGGAGAATGAGGAGGACAGCGCTTCGTAGAACGGATTCTGCAACATGGCGGCCGCCTTCTCCGGCGGTGCGTGCGCGATTACCACGTCGTCGAAGGTGCGCTTCATGTCGAGCATCATGGCGTCGAGACGCCCCCCGTTCGTGGTCTCGAGGCCGACCACCGGGCGCGGCGTGTTGTCCAGCTCCCCGACGCCAAGGGACTGGGCCAAGCGTCGGGCGGGATCGATGGTGAGGACCACAACCTTGCGGCCCGCCTCGGCCGCCCGTACGGCGAGCGCGGCCGACGTGGTGGTCTTGCCCACTCCACCGGCGCCACAGCAGATCATGATCTTGGTCTGTGGGTCGGCGATGATCGCGTCGACGTCGAAGAAGGGCGTGCTCACGGCGTGGCCTCGATCCGAACCTGGTCACGAAGTTGGTCAGCGATGCCGAAGAGGGCCGCCTCATCGATCCCTGCGGGATCGAAGGCGATCTCAGCCAGCGGTACGCCGAGCGACGTGAGTCTGCGATGCCGGTCGCGTTGCTGCAACGTACGGGCGGCTTCGTCGGCGAACTCGACCGTCAGCAGGCGGTTCTGTTGGTCATTCAGCCCCCGCACTCGAAGCAGGGTGTCGCCTGTTGATGCGCGCTGCAATTGATCTTCGTCGAGGGGGGTGGGAATGACCTTGTTCGCAATCACCGTTTCGACCGAGATGCCGGTGGGTCGAAGCGCCGCGACCGCCTCCTCCGTCTCGGTCACCGGCATGTCCTCGAGCAGAGTGACAAGGTGAACTGCCGTCGTGCTGGAGCGAAGCATGCGCATGATCGAATCGGCCTGGCCGCGGATGGGGCCCACTCGAGCGAGTCCGGCGACGGCCTGATGCACGTTCAAGAACTGCGCGATCCGGCCGGTAGGAGGCGCGTCGAGCACCACCGCGTCGTAACCATGAGGGAGGTTCTTTTCGCGGCGCCGCACGGCCTCATAGACCTTGCCGGTGAGAAGCACGTCCCGCAGCCCTGGAGCGATGGAGGTGGCGAAGTCGACCACGCCGAATCGGTCCAGGGCCCTGGCGGCCAGCCCCAGGTGGTAGAAGGTGTCGAGATATTCCCGGAACGCGTCCTCGGCGTCGATCGACAACGCGTGCACCGCCCCACCGGATGGCGTACGGCAGACGCGGCGCTCCTCCGCGTCCACCAGCCGTGACGCGTCAAATAGCTCGGCGATGCCTTGCCGGCCTTCCACCTCGCAGAGCAGGACCCGCCGGCCCGCGGTGGAGATCGCGCAGGCCAGCGCAGCGGCAATGGTGGTCTTGCCGGTGCCCCCCTTGCCGCTGACGATGTGCAGCCGATGCCGGGGCGTCACCTCACACCGGTGATCTCTATTGCGGCATGGGTCCGGTAGCGCCGATTGATCGCGATGAGATTGGCGGTGAACGCCTCCACCTGCCCAGCGTTGCGCAGTCGTCCGGCGTACAGGCCACCGGCTTCGGTCACATCGTTCGCCAATTCACACACGAGCTCGACGGCTGCACGGTCCTCGCCAAGGACGAGCACATGTCCGGGGACGGCATCGATCGATGGGTCGTCGAGGTGGATGGCGCTGATGTGGTGGAACGCGGCGATCACGATCGAGTCGGGAAGGATCTGTTGGGCCTCCTGAGCGGCAGAGCCTGCGGGGACAGGCAGTGGGAAAGGACCGTGCGCGTCGAATCCGAGGGGATTGACGCAGTCGATCACGATCTTGTCCTTGAGGTGGTTGCTCAAGGAGGCCAGCAGTTCCGCATGCCCGTCGTAGGGGACCGAGACGATCACCAGATCGGCAGCAGCCGCGTCCTGATTGGACCCACCCCGGACCCCGCCTTTATTGGCACTGTAAGCGTCGGCGGTGGCTCTGGCTCGGTCGAGGGAGCGACTCCCGATCACTACCTCATGACCTGCCTCGGACAGGCGCCGAGCAAGCCCACGACCTTGTGCTCCGGTGCCACCCAAAATCCCGATGGAAGTCATCACCACTGCTCGGGGATGAGGTCACGTGCCTCCCGGCGTTGCATGGGGCCGATAGTAATGGTCGGGCCTTGGCCAGAAGTTGCCCTGATCCGGGCGATGTCAACGGGGAAGGCAGCGGAGTAGGCAAACAGCGACCGTTCGATCGTCTCCGTCATCGATTCGAGTCTGACCTGAGGGCATGTGGACTCCGTCGGAAGCGCTGTCAGTGGCTCACGCGAGGATGGAGAGATGACCACAGAATCACGGCCGGACATCCGGCTCGACCTCGTTGTGCTCGATACCGACCAGCCACGCCAACTGGCGGAGTTCTACGCAGCCTTGCTCGGCTGGGGGATCACCGACGACAGTGACGACTCGTGGGTGAACCTCCGGGGCGACGGCGGCGCGGGATTGGCATTCCAGTTGGCCCTCAACCACAAACCCCCAACGTGGCCGGCGAACGATGTCCCGCAGCAGCTCCATCTCGACTTGGACGTCCCTGACCTGGAGGAGGCGGCGACATACGCCGAGTCGTTGGGCGCCCGTCGGGTCGAGGGAGCCGGTAAGGAGGGCGACTTCATTGTGCTCCTCGACCCGAGCGGGCATCCGTTCTGCGTCTGTCGCTGAACGCCGCCGCCGGGCATGGGTTCGTGGGCATAACGTGATCACCATGACCAAATGGGAGTACGTGACCGTGCCGTTGCTGGTGCACGCGACGAAGCAGATCCTTGATAACTGGGGTCAGGACGGCTGGGAACTGGTCCAGGTCGTGCCGGGGCTCACTCCGGAGAATCTGGTGGCGTACCTGAAGCGGCCGGTTCCGGGCTCGGGCGAGGCGACTGCGTGAGGTCACCGTCGTCGCGGCTGGCCGAGCTCGGTGTGACGCTCCCGCCGGTGGCTGCGCCACTGGCCGCGTACGTGCCGGCCGTCAGGGTCGGTGAGCTCGTCTATTCCTCAGGCCAGTTGCCCATCGTCGACGGTCAATTGATTGCGACCGGCAAGGTGGGTGGAGGGATCAGCGTTGATGAGGCCGCAGACTGTGCTCGGATCGCGGCGCTGAACGCGCTCGCCGCGGTCGCCGCCGAGGCAGGTGATCTGGACGCGATCGCCCAAGTGATCAAGATCCTGGTTTTCGTGGCGAGTGCCCCGGATTTCACCGACCAACCGCAGGTCGGCAACGGGGCGAGCCAGCTCCTGCGCGATGTCTTTGGCGATGCGGGGCAGCATGCCCGCAGCGCGGTCGGTGTGGCGGTGCTGCCGCTCGACGCACCCGTCGAGGTCGAGCTGATCGTCCGCGCTCAGGCCGTACCCCGCGTGCACCCGGTCGCCATGTGATGCTGCCGCGCTGACCATGTCGTCACATTCCTGGGATGTGCTGGCTCGTCTGCCGCTGCAGCCGTCGGCCGACATGATGACGCTGGCCGAGGCGAGGCGCTCGGGTGATCCGGTAGCCACGCCGGCGCTGTCGGCCAGCGTGATCTTGCTCCGCGAGAGCCGCGCCGGTCTGGAGACGTACCTGCTGCATCGGCATGCGCGCATGCCGTTCGCTGCCTCAGCGGTGGTGTTTCCGGGTGGTCGCGTGGATGCCACGGATGCGGCGGCGGGAGGTGACCCGGCCCGTGAGTGTGCGCTGCGAGAGACTGCGGAAGAGACCGGGGTGCAGCTGAGAAGCGATGATCTTGTTCCCTGGGCTCACTGGATTACACCGGAACCCGAGCCGCGGCGTTACGACACTCACTTCTTCCTGGCCGCGCTACCGGCGGGCCAGCAGGCACAGGATGTCTCGGGCGAGACCGACCACGCCGCCTGGGAGCTGCCGGTGTCGGCATTGGCCGCTGCCGATCGAGGTGACATCGGGCTGGTGCCGCCGACCCGCTCGATCCTCCTCGAACTGGCGGACGCCCGTAGCATGCGGGAGCTACTCGACGCCGCGCCGGGCCGGGTGATCGAATGTGTGCTGCCACAGATGATCAAAACGGAGTCGGGATGGACGCTGCGCTATCCCATCCGCTCGGGGTAGGGGCGTTGAGCTGATGATCAGTGAGTTGGTCACGGACTACTTGCGACTGCTCGTCGCCCCGAATCCGAGTCCGATGACGCTCGATGGCACCAACACCTGGATCGTTGGTGATCCGAGCCTGGCTCCCCCGGCCGTGGTTGACCCCGGTCCGCTCGACGACTATCACCTGTCCGCGATCCTGAGCGCTTGCCGAGGCGAGATTGCGATGATCATTCTCACGCATGGCCATGTTGATCATGCCGAAGCGGCGGCCGAGCTGGCCAGCCGAGCCGAGTGTGACGTACGGGCGGCGGATCCTGCCTTGCAGATCGGCCGGCACGGGCTCCTTGACCGCGACGCCCTGCTGTTGGGTGGGGTGGGCTTTGAGGTCTTCGCCACCCCCGGTCACACGAGCGACTCCTGCTCGTTGCTCTTGCGAGGTGAGGACGACAACGTGAGTCGCCTGCTGACGGGCGACATGGTGTTGGGCCGCGGTACCACCGTGATCGCTTACCCGGACGGCAATCTGGCCGACTACTTCGACTCGTTGGACCTCATGTCCGAGTTAGTGCACTCCTATGAGGTCGTCGAGCTGCTGCCTGGCCACGGACCACGAGTCGGTGACCCGGCCGCCTGTCTGGACTACTACCGCACTCACCGGTTGGAACGGCTGGAACAGGTCCGCGAGGCGCTTGCCGCGGGAGCCGACACAGCGCCCGAGGTGGTGGCCCGGGTCTACGCGGACGTGGATCCGGTGCTCTGGCCTGCCGCCGAGGAGTCGGTCCGGGCCCAGCTTGACTACCTGGCTCGCGAGTAATAGCCACTTCATTCAAAGCTCACAGCCTGCACACAGAGTCGCGGGCAACTCTCGACACATGACCACAGAGACCCAAGAAGCCGGATGGCAGCCAGTGCCTCAACATCCCGGCTCAACGCCCGGTCCCTACTACGTCGCGGGCAGCCGCGTCGGCGGCCACACCGGTGCTGACTTCCCGGCGCCGGCTGGCGTCGGGACTCTCGGCGGGGACCGTCCCCCGGCCAGTACGAAGCCGCGGCGAAAGGCTGGTGTCCTGCTCGCTGCCGCATCGCTGTCCGCGGTGCTGGGCGCAGGCGCCGGCGTCGGCTCGTACGCGTATCTTGCGTCTGGGTCCGGGTCACTCACCTCGCCGGTCAGCGTCAGCACCCTTCCGGCTGCTCAAAGCCCCAAGCTCGACGGCACCGTCTCAGCGGCAGCGGCCAAGATCGACCCGTCGCTTGTGACGATCACGGTGCAGAACGGCTCTAACGGTGGCCTCGGTAGCGGCGTGGTGATCGACGACCTAGGCCATATCCTGACCAATGCTCACGTGGTGGATGGCGCGTCCGACTCCGGCACGATCACCGTGACCTTCGACGATGGCCGCACCGCCAAGGCAACACTCGTCGGCATGTCGGAGACAAACGACCTGGCCGTCATCAAGGTCGACGGAGTCGAGAACCTCACGCCGGCGGTATTCGCCAAGTCGGGTTCACTGCAGGTGGGCCAGACGGTCGTCGCCGCTGGAGCGCCACTCGGCTTATCGGAGTCAGTAACCAGCGGCATCGTGTCCAACACCGCGCGACCTGTGCGGTCCGGCAGTAACAACGATGCCGTCTACCTCGCTGTGCAGACAGATGCGGCCATCAATCCGGGCAACTCGGGTGGTCCTCTCGTCGACCTCAACGGCGCCGTGGTCGGCATCAACTCCTCGATTGCCAGCACCGGATCGAGCTCGGGCACCCCGTCCGGAAATATCGGCATTGGCTTCGCCATCCCGTCTGATGTGGCCGTCCGGATCGCCACGGAGCTGATTGATCACGGCACCTCCAAGAATGCCGCCCTGGGTGTGACGGTCGGTGGCACCGACTCAGAGCTATCCACCGCTACCGGTGTACCGCTCCAGACCGTTGTCCCTGGCGGTGCGGCGGAGAAGGCTGGCCTGCAAGCAGGTGACGTGGTGACCAAGATCAACGATTTCCACACCACGACTGCTGACGGTTTGATCGCTGCTACCCGGTTCTATGCCCCGGACACTGTCGTGAAGGTCACCTACATTCGCGACGGCGGCAGCCCTCAGACGGTGGACGCCACCCTCGGTTCCGCTTGAGACATGTCGAGAGCCTCCAGCGAGCCAGCCGAGATCTGGGGTCAGCGGGCGCGGCGTTCGACACGGTCGACGTCGAGGATGGTGACGGAGCGAGGCTCGAGGCGGATCCAGCCGCGGGCTGCGAAGTCGGCCAAGGCCTTGTTGACCGTCTCACGAGAGGCACCGACGAGCTGAGCGAGCTCCTCCTGAGTCAGATCGTGATGGACATGGACGCCGTCATCACGTCGGTCGCCGAACCGCTGGGCGAGTTCGAGCAGCTGCTTCGCGACCCGTCCGGGGACATCGGAGAACACCATGTCAGCGACGACGTCATTTGCGCGGCGTAGCCTCGCGGCGAGTTGGCCCAGCAAACTCTGGGCAACCTCGGGTCGACCGGTGAGCCAGCCCATCAGCTCGTCGTGCTCGAGGGTACGCAGTTCGCAGGCGGTGACCGCTGTTGCAGTCGTGGAGCGCGGACCGGGATCGAAGAGGGACAGCTCGCCGAACATCTGGCCTGGTCCCAGCACGGCGAGCAGATTCTCCCGACCGGCCGAACCGCTGCGCCCGAGCTTGATCTTGCCGCTAACAACGACGTACAGCCGATCCTCGGCATCCCCTTCGTGGAACAGCACCTCGCCTTTGGTCAGTGTGATCGTTCCCATAGTGGCCGAGAGAGCGGTGGCCGCCTCGTCATCGAGGCGGGCGAACAACGGAGCCTTCTTGAGGACTTCAGGATCCACGTTGCCTCCCGTACCGGCGTCGCCTGCCAACGCTGCAAGGCTACCGTCGCAGGCCGATGAGCTGCAGGTGCCAGCGACGCGCGCCACGATCAGCCAGCATTCGGGTCGCCGGACGTAGGCTGCTGCCATGCGGCCGGGCCCCTCACAAACTGCTTTGGTCCGGCGGGCTCGGATGATCAATCGCGTGTTGGCCAAGAGCTATCCGGCCGCCGACATCGAACTCGATTTCGAGACACCATTACAGCTGCTCGTGGCCACCATCTTGTCGGCTCAGAGCACCGACAAGCGGGTCAACCTGGTCACGCCGATCGTCTTCGCCCGCTACCCGAACGCCGCAGCCTTGGCCGCGGCTGATCGAGCGGAGCTCGAGGAGTTGATCAAACCGACCGGGTTCTTCCGCGCCAAGAGCGACAGCTTGATCAAGCTCGGCGCCGCGCTGGTGGAACGCTTCGACGGTGAGGTGCCGCCCCGCCTGGCTGACCTGGTGACCCTCCCTGGGGTCGGGCGCAAGACCGCGAACGTCGTCCTCGGGAACGCCTTCGGCATTCCGGGCATCACGGTGGACACTCATGTTGGGCGGCTGTCGCGGCGCTTCGGCTGGACGACGCAGCGCGACCCGGAGAAGGTGGAGATCGACATCGCGGCCTTGTTTCCGAAAAAGGACTGGACTCAGCTCTGCCAGAACATGATCTGGCATGGCCGGCGTTGCTGCCACGCCCGCAACCCGGCCTGCGGCGCCTGCCCGGTCGCACGCTGGTGCCCTTCGTACGGTGAGGGGGAGACCAATCCCGTCAAGGCGGCGAAGTTGATCCGTGAGCCCAGGGGATGAGAGCGCAAAATAGGCGGGCGGTGGGCCGTGCGCTCGTGGCGGCGGTTGCCGCCCTGCTGCTGATCGCCACCGGCTGTACGGATTCGGGGCTGCTGAGCCGATCGTCGTCGGAATCGAGCGAACAGGCCTCGCAGCCGCCGCCGTCTGCCGAGCAGCTGGCCGCCCAGAAGGAGGCGGCGGGGATTGCCGACTGTCCGCCTTCCGATGAGGACGTTCCTGCCATGGCCGGTGGGCTGCCGGACGTCGAACTGGCTTGCCTCGGCGGTGGCCAGCCGGTGCGACTGGCCGGGCTCCGCGGGCGTCCGATGATGATCAATATCTGGGCTCAATGGTGCGGTCCGTGCCGCCAGGAAGCTCCTTTCCTGGCGGAGATCGCCGCCTCCACGGAACCGTCCGAGTTCTTGATCTTGGGTATCGACTTCGACGACCCACGCCCGGAGCTAGCCATCGAATTTGCCGACCTGGCGGAGTGGAAGTATCCCCAGATGCAGGATGCCGACGTGGTGTTGCGCGAGGAGTTGCAGGTCAGCGGACCGCCGCAGACCTTCTTCGTCAACGCCCAAGGCCACATCACCTACCGGCATGCGGCGCCCTTCACGTCGACCAAGCAGATTCGCCAGCTCGCCGAGAAGCATCTCGGGGTTCAGCTGTGATCCTTCGACCGGCCCAGGACGCGACCTTTCGACGAGCTCAGGACGCGGATGCTAGGGCTCAGGGCGCGGCTGACAGAGCTCAGGGCCAGGAAGTGCCGAGGTGGCTCAACTTGTTGACGGCTGCACTCGGCCAACGAGAGCGGTTGGCGAACGTCGCCGCGCTGCGGCCCGCGCTCGGCGATCGCGCCCGCCAGGCGGCGGTGTTGATCTTGATTGGTGACGGCGCGAACGGTCCTGAGATCATGTTCGTCGAGCGCGCCGCGACCCTGCGCACACACGCCGGTCAGATCGCCTTTCCTGGCGGCGCCCACGACCCCGATGATGTCGATCTTGCGGACACCGCCCTCCGCGAGGCGGCCGAGGAGACCGGTCTGGATCGGACCGGAGTTCACGTGCTCGGCGCGCTGCCTCCCGTACACGTTGCGGTCAGCGGCTTCGACGTGACGGGTGTCGTGGCCTGGTGGCAGCGACGCAGCCCGGTGAGCGCCGCCGATGTCGAGGAGGTTGCGTCGGTGTGGATGGTCGCGGTCGGCGACCTCGTCGACCCGCTGCACCGGGCCCAGGTTCGCCATCCATCCGGCTACACCGGCCCGGCTTTCGAGGTGGCCGGACATCTCATCTGGGGCCTGACGGCCCATCTGCTCAACGGCGTCCTCGACCTGGCTGGCTGGCAGCAACCCTGGGATCGCACTCGGATTCTCGAGATTCCGACGCGGTACCTGACCGATCGCCGTGATCTTGGTGGGCCGGATGCCCACTGAACCGGTCGCCAACGGGCTGCGGGATGACTTGATGACTCGCTGGAACGAGACGCTTCCCCACCAGGAGCAGGTGGGTCTGGAACTGGTGTCACGCTACGCGGAGCCGCATCGCGCATACCACACTGCGCATCACCTTGCCCGAGTCCTGCGAGCGGTCGATGAGCTGGCCGATGATCACGATCTTTTCCTGGTGCGGCTGGCGGCCTGGTTCCATGACGCCGTCTACGCGATTCCGGCCGGTCAGCTGCCCAACGAGGAAGCATCCGCCCGGCTGGCGCTCCGCGAGTTGAGCCGAGCCGGACTCGAACAGGAGGACCTGACCCAAGTGGCGCGGCTGGTCAGGCTCACGGCGACCCATACTCCAGGAAGTCGAGACCCGGAGGGCGAGCTGATGTGCGACGCGGACCTGGAGATCCTGGCCGCCTCGCCCGAGGAGTACGTCGCCTACACCGCCGCGATCCGCGCAGAGTACGCCGCAGTTCCAGAAGCGGCGTTCGTGGCCGGACGGCTGGAGATCATGGCTCCGCTGGCTGAGGGCGACATCTTCCGTACGACCAAAGGGCGGGCGCTCACCGAGGCGGCTCGGGTCAACGTTGCGGCCGAATGCGCGGAACTCCAAAAGCGGCTCGAGCAGCTTGTGGCAGGATCCCCTCCGTGACGGTGGAACGCGGCTCAAACCTGTCCAGTCCAATCCCCGAGTGGCGTCCACACCATTGGTGGAAATCCGCGGTCGTCTATCAGATCTATCCACGCTCCTTCGCCGACAGCAACGGTGACGGAACCGGCGACATCCCGGGCATCATCAGCAGGCTCGACTATCTGGCCGAACTCGGCGTGGACGTCGTGTGGCTCTCCCCGGTCTACACGTCCCCGATGGACGACAACGGGTACGACATCAGTGACTACCAGGACGTGGACCCGCTGTTCGGTACCCTGGATGATCTTGACGAGCTGATCGCCGGCCTGCATGAGCGAGGGATCAAACTCGTGATGGACCTTGTGGTCAACCACACCTCCGACGAACACCCGTGGTTCGTGGAATCCCGTGATCCGAACTCACCGAAGCGGGACTGGTACTGGTGGCGGCCAGCCCACAAGGGCGCCACTCCGGGCACCCCCGCCGCGGAACCGACCAACTGGGCGTCGTTCTTCTCGGGCCCGTCCTGGACCTTCGACCCGCGCAGTGGGGAGTACTACCTGCACATCTTCTCGCCCAAGCAACCGGACCTGAACTGGGAGAATCCTGAGGTTCGCCAGGCTATCTACCAGATGATGAGGTGGTGGGTTGATCGCGGAATCGACGGTTTCCGGATGGACGTGATCAACATGATCTCCAAACAACCCGAACTTCGCGACGGCAGCCCAGCGCCCGGCCGGAAGTATGCCTCCGCTGAGCAGTTCGTCGTCAACGGCCCGCGTTTGAACGAGTTCCTCACCGAGATGAATGCCGAAGTCGGCCTCTCGGCCCGCAACCTCATGACCGTCGGTGAGATGCCCGGGTCCACCATCGAGACTGCCCGTTCGATCACTGATCCGGCCCAGAACCGACTCAACATGGTCTTCACCTTCGAGCACGTTGGCCTTGACCGCTTGCCGGAGGGCAGCAAGTGGGACCTGCATCCGCTGCAGCTGTCCAGATTGAAGAAGAACCTTCGCGATTGGCAGGTCGGTCTAGCCGACGCTGGCTGGAACTCGTTGTACCTGGACAATCATGATCAACCTCGAGCCGTCTCGCGCTTCGGCGACGACAGCCCCGAGCACCGGGTGAATTCAGCCAAAACGCTGGGCACCGTCCTGCACTTGCACAGAGGGACGCCCTACATCTATCAGGGCGAAGAGCTGGGCATGACGAACACCTACTTCACGTCGATCGATGAGTACCAGGACATCGAGTCGGTCAACTACCATGCCGACGCCCTGAGCCTGGGGATGGAAGCGGAGGCTGTGCTGCACTCGCTGTCGGTCAGGAGTAGGGACAATGCCCGTACGCCGATGCAGTGGGACGACGGCTCGCATGCCGGGTTCACCGAGGGAATTCCGTGGTTGCCGGTCAATCAGAATTACGTGACGATCAACGCGAAGGCGGCGATGGCCGATCCGGATTCGGTCTTCCATCACTTCCGTCGGCTGATCGAGTTGCGGCACGAGTACCGGGTCGTGGTCGAGGGCCGATTCGAGCTGCTGCTGCCGGATTCCGAGCAGATCTGGGCGTTTACCCGCACGGTCGACGACCAGGTGCTGGTCGTGGCAGCCAACTGCTCGTCCGCCCCGGTCGAGCTGCCAGGCGACTCTCTGCCCGATCTTGGTGGGGCCCGGCTGCTCTTGGCCACTCACAAAGACACCGGCTCCCTGCGGCTGGAGCCGTGGGAGTCGCGGATCTACTTGCTGGGCTGAGCCTGCGGCCGGTCAGTCGGTGAGCTGGCGGTGTCGGCCGGTGCCGCCAGCTGCCGGGCACGGAAGAGGAACGGCAGGGCACACGCCGAAATCGCGGCAGAGAACAGGTAGGAGACCGCGTAGTTCCACACGTCGGCCGCTCGGCCAAGGGCTGGCTGAATCACTATTCCACCGGCACTGCTCATCAGCGAGTCGAACGACAAGATCGTCGCCCGCTGCTCGGAGGGGATCATGCCGTTGAGATACACCTGCCGGATAGGAAGGCTAGCGGTGGCCGCGAGTTGCCAGACAACGATCAGGGCAATGACGACCCAGAAGCTCCCGATGAGGCCGATGAGGACAAGCATGGCGATGTTGATCGTCTGAAGGACGAGCAACGCCGAGGTCCGGCGCCGGTAGAGTCGCCGGACGCGTGGAACGAGCAGCCCACCGACGATCTGAGCACCGGCCACGATCGCCGCTGCCAGCCCGGCGATTCCGTACGCCCGCGGGTCGCCCCAGAGCTCGAGCAGGTACGGCTGGAGGGCGTAGAAGACGTAGATGCCCACACCGCCGGTGAAGAGGGCGGACAACATTATCGCCCGGATCGGGGGCACTCGAAGTCCGTTGTCCAGTGAGCTCCGAGAGATCTGCTTGATCTCGGATATGACGCCGTTGGCACGCTGCGGCGCGAAGCCGAGATCGTGCATGACCAGCAAGGCCACGAAGAAGACGACGACCAGGATCGCAGCCCGTACGACGTAGGGCACGCCGAGATTGGTGAGCTGTGCCAGGTAGCCACCACCCACCGACCCAACAAGCAACGCGATGCCCGAGATCACTTGCCCTCGGGACAGCACGGACTCCAGGACACCGTCGAACCTCGTCGCGGTCAGCGCATCGACCAGCCAGGCCTCGGTGGCACCGGAGAAAAAGGTGAATCCGAGCCCCAACAACGCGGACACGATCGCCCACCAGACGAACGGCGAATGCCATTGCCAGAGCAGGACGTACAGCCCGGTTGCGAGCGCCAGCGTCAGCGTTCCGCAGAGGAAGGAGGTGCGGCGGCCCCAGGTGTCGGCGACGATACCGGTCGGGATCTCGAAGATCACCATTCCGGCGGTGTAGAAGGCGTTGGCGGCAAAGGCCTCCAAGTTCGTCAGGCCGGCGTCGAGCAGAAAGATCGTGTTGATCCCCCAGATCAGCGATGCGGCGAGAGTGTTTCCGGCCGTCAGCACGTAATAGGTGCGGCGGACGCGCACCGAGCTGGCGATCACTGGCGAAGAGTACTGCGGTAGCGCTTGGCACACGGGGCATGCGCCCTTCGAGAGCCCCAGGGCAGGTCTCGATCACGAGGCGCGCTGAGTCTCAAGGCGCGTGAATGCCACGATGATGGGGTGAATCAGGACAGCCACGAAGAACGCTTGCGCAGTGCGGTTGACGCCATCGTGCCGGCAGACGGCTTCCCGTCCGCGTCGCAGGCCGGCTGTTTGCGCTTCTGGAACGCGATGCTCGCCGGCGAGCGGCCGGAGTGGTGGCGGCGTGTAGGCGCCGTGCTGGATCTGCTTGATGTTGCTGCCGGTGGCTCTTTTCCGGAGCTTGATCAGGAACAGCAGCATGACGTGCTCGAGCGCCTCGCGGCCGATCCGAACTACGTCTGGTTCGCCTCGATGACCAACTACGCCTTCTATGCCGAGCCAACAGCATGGTCGATGCTGGGCTGGAGCCGGGACCCGGAGGGTGGCTGGCCGCGGGTCGATGTGCCGCCGCTCGACCGCACCCCGGTGATCCGCCGTGATCAACTTCTGCCACGCTACGACGCGATCGTGATCGGCTCTGGCGCCGGTGGTGGCGTGGCGGCGTGTTCCTTAACCGAGAACGGCCGAAGCGTGCTGCTCGTCGAGCGCGGCGACTACCCGGACCGGGCCTTCCTGGCCCAAGATCATCTTCGTAACGCGCGGACCGACATCGGCCTTGATCACCGAACCCTCGTGTCTTCCGTGGAGAACCCGCGAGTGCTTCAGCTTGATGATCAATCGGTGCTGCTACCCGCATCGGACCCGCGCTGGGGGAGCAATGCCTACACTCTCGGCGGCGGCACTCGGATCTATGGGGCGCAGGCCTGGCGGTTGGTCCCGGAGGACTTCCGAATGGCCAGCACATACGGCGTCCCGGACGGCAGCGCGCTGGCCGACTGGCCGATCAGCTACGACGATCTCGAGCCGTTCTATTCGCAGGCTGAGTGGGAGATCGGCGTCTGCGGTTCCACCGTCGGCGACTCCAGGCTGGCCCGAAGATCACGGCCGTTCCCGATGGCGGCGATGCCATATACGGCACCCGGACAGCGGCTCTCCGCGGGAGCACAGCAGCTGGGGATCCGTACTCTGCCGGTGCCGCTGGCGATCAACTCCGTACCGTACGACGGTCGACCGGCGTGTGCCCGCTGCCGCCAGTGCATCGGTTTCACTTGCCCGATCGAGGCCAAGAACGGCTCTCATAACACCACGCTGGCGCGGGCGGCAGCGACTGGCCGCCTGCACGTCTTGCTGGGCACTCGTTCGGAACGGATCGTCACCGACCCAGGAGGCCGTGTCACCGGCGTTGCATTACGTGGTGACAACGGCGGAAGTGTCTGGCGGTCACTCGTCACCGCGGCCGACGTGGTGATCGCCGCCGGCGCCATCGAGTCAGCGCGCCTGCTGCTCTGTAGCACCAGTGAGTCGGAGCCGAACGGGCTCGGCAACAACACGGACCAGGTGGGGCGCCATCTGCAGGGCCACCTCTACGGCGGTTCGCTGGGGATCTTCGACGACCCGGTGAACGACTACGTCGGGCCGGGTCCGAGTATCGCGACCAACGACTTCCGGCACTTCAATGCCGGGCTTGTCGGCGGCGGCATGATCGCCAACGAATTCGTTCCCACACCGATCGGCGCCTTCTGCTATCTCCGCGAAGCCGGACTGCTCCCGCTGCATGGTCCGTCGGCCAAGGCCGGGATGCGGCGTCTGATCTCTCGGATGCAGCGGGTCGTCGGCCCCGTACACGAGATGACTTCGGCCGAGTCGCGCGTTCGGCTGGATCCGGTGGTGACGGACAACTTCGGCATTCCCGTGGCGCGGTTGAGCGGATCGAATCATCCAGAAGATCATCGAGTGCAGCGGTTCCTCGGCGAGCGGGCCAGCGAATGGCTGATCGCGAGCGGGGCCACGACGACGGTGCTCTGGCCGCCACGTCCAGCTGATCATGGTCCGAGCAGCGGCCAGCACCAGGCGGGCACCTGTCGGATGGGGACCGATCCCGGCCGGTCAGTCACCGATCCGTACGGGCGGGTCTGGGGTCATAAGAACCTGCGCGTCGTTGACGGCTCGACGCACGTGACCAACGGAGGCGTCAACCCGGTGCTGACGATCTATGCGAACGCCTTCCGGGTGATGCAGCACTGGCTTGCAAGTGAACTCAGCGCAGCGCCCGCCGGTTGACGACCTCGCCCTCGATCTCGGGCGCATTCGCGGCAGCCAGCGCTTGTTGCGCGGCCCCCTTGACCTCGGCCACGGTCTGGTTAGCCTGCGCGATCGTACGCTCCGGGCCCCTCACCTTTCGGACAAGCATGAAGCCGATCCCGCCGAGGACGGCGGCAATGAGCAGCAACGCGACACCCACGATCAAGAACGCGAGCCACTCATCGAGCCCCAAAGCGACGAGGCCGAACGCCGCGGCGAAGTACAAGATGCCTAGCGCGGAGATCCCGAAGTAGCCGGCCGCGCCGAACAAGCCGGCACCCATGCCCGCTTTCTTGGCGGTGGGAACCAGCTCAGACTTCGCCAGCTCTACCTCATCGCGTACGAGCAGCTTCACGTCGTCGGTGATGCCCTTGATGATGTCGCCGACGGCCAGCTCAGCCATTCATGCTCCTCTCGTCACGGGTGAGCCTACCGATCCCCAGAGCGGGGGAGCTACACGCCATCCCGAGCACGGGAGGCGGTACGGCGGCGAAGCGAGATTGCCGCAAGGAGCCCAGCGAGAAGTGAGCCGAACAGGACGGCAGCCTTGCCCTGGGCCTGCAATTCGGGTTGATCAGCGAAGGCGAGGTCGGAGATCAGCAGCGCCACCGTGAAGCCGACGCCGCCCAGCAACGCCACCGAGAAGACTTCCGTCCAGCGAAGATCAGGACCGAGCGTCGCCCGCGTAAATCGCGCGGTGAGATAGGCGCCGCCCAGCACCCCGATTGTCTTGCCGACGATCAATCCTGCGATCACGCCTAGCGCCAGCGGCTCGGTGACGAGCTGGGACAGAGTTGGCGCGGACACGGCGACCCCAGCGGAGAGCAAGGCGAAGATCGGTACCGCGACGCCTGCCGAAATCGGCCGCCACGAGTGTTCCCAGGCTTCCACCGGGTGGTGCGGATCGGTGTTGGAGGAGCGGGTGAGCAGCCCGAGGGCGACTCCGGCGATGGTCGCGTGAACGCCGCTTTGATACATGCACCACCAGCAGACCGCCCCGAGCGGAATGTACAGATACCAGCCGGAGATATGCCGGCGTTGCAGCAACCACCAAATCACCGAACAGACTGCCGCCCCCACGAGCCAGCCCAAGGCCAGGTCTGCACTGAACACGAAGGCGATCACCAGGATGGCGCCAAGATCATCAACGATGGCCAGGGTCAACAGGAAGGCGCGGAGGCTAGTTGGCAGCGAACGGGCGACCACCGCAAGAATGGCTAGCGCGAAGGCAATATCGGTCGCCATGGGGATTGCCCACCCTCTGGGCTGTCCACCGGTGACGGGAAGGTTGATCGCCAGGTAGATCAGTGCGGGCACAGCCATGCCGCAGAGCGCCGCAACGATCGGCACCAGCGCCTCCGCTGGTCGCGACAGCGAGCCAACGGTCAATTCGCGCTTCAGCTCCAGGCCTGCGACGAAGAAGAATATTGTGAGCAGTCCGTCGGCGGCCCAGTGTTCGGCGTCCAGCGGCCCGATCTGCAGGTGCCGCAGGGCCTCGTACGAAGCCTCGTCGATGTTCGCCCAGATGATCGCCACGACGGCTGCGCCCAGCATCAGCGCCCCGCCGACGGTTTCCTGCCGGAGGATGTCGGCGATTGTCCTGGCATCGCGATCGGTCGTCTGGAAGAGGACGATCCGACGCCCGTTGGTCACCAAATGTGTGGCTTGGTGCGGAAAGACGCGACCCGATTCAGCCGGGCGGGCCGGCATCTGGGGACTTGTGCGGAAAGGCGTGCGTGCTGGGAGCCGCTCACCCGTCAGTCTTCGCTGGCACTGGCGGTGGCGAGGTTCTCCTTGATCAGATTCATCACCGACGAGTCGGTCAGCGTGGTGACGTCTCCGAGCTCACGATTCTCGGCGATGTCGCGCAGCAGCCGGCGCATGATCTTGCCCGAGCGGGTCTTCGGCAGCTCCTGGACCACCATGATCTGGCGCGGTCTGGCGATCGGGCCGATCTCCTTGGCAACATGCCCGCGCAGTTCGCTGACGACGTCCGGTCCGCCGTCCCCGGCATCGCCGCGCAAGATCACAAAGGCGACGATCGCCTGCCCGGTCATCGGGTCCGTTGCACCGACGACGGCCGCCTCGGCCACCTTCGGGTGGGACACCAGGGCTGATTCGATCTCGGTCGTGGACATTCGGTGCCCGGAGACGTTCATCACGTCGTCCACCCGGCCAAGCAGCCAGATGTCGCCGTCCTCGTCTTTCTTCGCCCCGTCCCCAGCAAAATAACTGCCCTCGAAGCGGGACCAATAGGTGTCGACGTAGCGTTGATCGTCGCCCCAGAGCGTACGGAGCATGGCCGGCCACGGCTTGGTGACCGTGAGGTAACCGCCAGATCCATTGGGCACGGGCTGGCCCTCGTCGTTCACGACCTCGACAAACACTCCAGGGACGGCCCTCATCGCTGCTCCGGGCTTGGCCTCGGTGACCCCCGGCATCGGGGAGATCATGTGCATCCCGGTCTCGGTCTGCCACCAGGTGTCGACCACCGGCGTACGGTCACCGCCGATGTTCTCCCGGTACCAGATATAGGCCTCGGGATTGATCGGCTCGCCGACCGAGCCGAGGAGACGCAGCGAGGTGAGATCGAATTGTGCCGGGATATCGGCGCCCCACTTCATGAACGTTCGGATCGCCGTCGGGGCACAGTACAAGATCGTCACTTTGTACTTCTCGATCAGCTCCCACCAACGGCCGCGGTGCGGGGTGTCCGGAGTGCCCTCGTACATCAGACTGGTGGCGCCATTGGCGAGCGGGCCGTAGACCAGGTACGAATGCCCGGTCACCCAGCCGATGTCGGCCGCCGTCCAGAACACGTCGGATTCCGGCTTGAGGTCAAAGGTTCCCCAATGGGTGTAGGCGCAGCCGACCAGATAGCCGCCTGTGGTGTGCAGGATGCCCTTTGGCTTGCCGGTGCTGCCTGAGGTGTACATGATGTAGAGCGGCTGCTCGGCGGGGAACATCTCAGCTTCGTGCTCATCGGGCTGCTTGCCAACGAAGTCGTCCCACCACAGGTCGCGACCGTCTTTCATCTCGACGTCTTGACCCGTGCGGCGGACTACCACGACATGCCTGACGGTGGAGCAGTATTTCATCGCCTCGTCGACCGCGGGCTTGAGCGCCGACGGCGCGCCGCGCCTGAAGCCCCCGTCCGCTGTGATGACAACCTCCACGCCGCAGTCAAGGATCCGGGTGGTCAGGGCATCGGCGGAGAACCCGCCGAAGACAACGGTGTGCGGCGCGCCGATCCTGGCACACGCCAAGATGGCGACGATGGCCTCAGGAATCATCGGCAAGTAGATGGCCACGCGGTCGCCGGCCGAAACCCCCAGCTCGAGCAGGGCATTGGCGGCTCGCTTGACCTCGCGGGTGAGTTCGGCATAGGTGATCGTCCGGGTATCGCCCGGCTCGCCCTCGAAGTAGAAGGCCACTCGGTCGCCGTGACCGGCCTCGACGTGCCGGTCGAGGCAGTTGTACGCGGCGTTCAG
>DATFOP010000190.1:0-3443 GCA_035265505.1 Propionibacteriaceae bacterium
TTCTGTCGCGTTCTCGGGTCTGTCCTGTCAGCAACCAACTCGAGAAAGGCCAGCGATGAGCACCGTGACGTCGGCCGACGGCACCACGATCGACTACGACGCGTACGGCTCCGGCCCCGCTGTCATCCTCATCGGTGGCGCTAGCCAGCACCGGGCTATCGACCCCCGCACCACCGAGATCGCCAGGGAACTAGGGGAAAGCGGCTTCACGGCCGTCGACTATGACCGGCGCGGCCGTGGCCGCTCAGGCGACACCCCGCCGTGGTCGCTGGACCGGGAGGTCGAGGACCTCGCCGCCCTCATCGAGGCTACTGGGTCCCTCGCCGCGCTCTACACCAGCTCCTCTGGCGCAGGCATCGCGCTCGCCGCGGTCACCTCAGGCATCGCGGTCTCGGCGCTGGCCCTCTACGAGCCGCCCTACTTCGCCGGTTCTGATGGCCGCGAACACATCGCAACCCTCCAGCGCATGCTGGACCAGGGCCGGCTCGACGAAGCCACCCGCTACAACATGACCGCGATCATCGGGCTGCCCGGCAAGGCGGTTGACCAGATGGCCGAGGCGCCGTGGTGGCTGGGCCTGGTTGCGGTCGCGCCCACCCTGGTCTATGACCACCAGGCCTCGCACGACATCGAGACCGATCCGGACTGGCGTGCCCGGTGGGCCAGCGTCACCGTACCCACGGTCGTCTACTCGGGCGATCGGACCTTCCCCGGGCTACCCGAGGCCGCCGACGCCGTCGCGGCTGCTCTATCGAACGCCCAGCGCCGAGTGCTCGCAGGTCAAGATCACGGCCCAGCGCCTGAAGTGATCGTCCCGGAGCTGGTCAGGTTCCTACGTTCGGCCGCGTAGCCGAACCGGTGCCAACTCATCTGCCGATCGGAAGTTTCCCTTCCGGGCACGCCATCTGAGAGTTGGTCGTCTCGCTCAATATCAGTGCTAGCCCTTCGGACTCGATGATCAGATCTGATCTGGCGATTCGCTCTCCTTAGCCCAGGGCGGGCCCGAAGCGCCAGCGGACAAACGCCCGCAGATCGCGACTGCCTCCTGCCGGCCCAGTTGCGTGTCGGGCGTGGCTTGGTGCGGTCCGCAGAACCAGGCGCCGTGGCTGCATAGGTCGGCCAGATCCCAGCGCAGCCGGTAGAAGTCGAGCTGTGGGGGAGGGAGCTGTCGCCTGAGCCGCGGAGCGATGGTCGGTCGTCTCGGTGACCACGTCCAGATTGGGAAACAACGCAGTGGCGTATCGTCCCGACGTTTGCAGCAGCCCACCGTCGAGCCGCTGGACAGGTGCCCCGACGACCTCCAGTCCGGCGTCGCGGCGCAGTGTGAACGCCGTGCGGAGTGCGGCGCTCAGCTCGGCGAGTCGGGTCGAGGAGTCAGTCACCGCGTCGGCGGTGACGAACCATCGCCGCGACGACGGCTCGACGACCGTCCAGTGATGACTGCCGAAACCAACCGGCGCGTACGCGATGGAACTCGGCTCGATCCGCCATCCGGAGACCAGCGCGGTGCGAAGGTCGCTGACAGAAAGATCAGCGGGAGGAGCGTGCATCCCGGGCGAGCCTCACGAGCGTTACGGAGAGTAACGGTCACGGTCGGTCAGGTACGTGCCTACCGCAATCTCCGGGAGCTGGTGATTGTCATCCACAGAGCATGCATCGGTAATGCCGCCCTGAAACCGGGTAACCAAGGAGTCCGACGGTAGACCCTCGCCCCCGTCCCACTTCTTTCTGGCACTGGTCAACATGTCGGCCGCCGCCACCCATTGCTGGGAGTCGGTCATCTCATCGTTCCAATCTCCGCATGTGGTCAAGCCGTAGCTCTTAGTCCAGGTCTGGTTGTAGCCGGTGCTTCCTGAAGCAGGTGTCGTAACGATGCCGCCACCGCAGGCGGCGCATAGCACGAGCCCCAGCCCAAGACCGAGGCAGGACATGGACTTGCGGACTGCGGGGAGCATGCGGTCAGGGTACGGCGCAACCGCATTCCTACTAAGCAGTCCGTGGGGATCTATCTTGACCACCAGGAAGCCTTGACCACCATGAAGCCGAAGGCGGCTGAATGACGTGAGCGCCAATGCGTTGAGGAATCCAATGGACCCCTTGTCTAGGCCGGTGGTCGAGTTATTGGCGGACCGGCCAGATCTCGTCGAAGCGGTCACCGACCTACGGTGGCGCGAGTGGGGGCACCAGCCCGAGCCGACAGATCGGGACTGGTGGCGAGATGCCACGATCCGTGAAGCTGGTGCTCAGCAAGCCTGCGGCGCACGCCCAGCGCCAGCACCCCCGCGCTCGACGGTCTACTAGGAGAGCCGGCGGCGGTAAATGACCACGGCGAAGATGCACGCGACGATAAGGATGCCGACACACCAGGCAAGGGCGATCCAGATGTCCGTGCCGACCGGCTGCTGTGTGAACAGGTCGCGGATCGCGTTGACGATGGACGTCACCGGCTGATACTCGGCGAAGGCGCGCACCGGACCGGGCATGGTGTCGGTGGGCACGAATGCCGAGCTGATGAACGGTAGGAAGATCAGCGGGTAGGAGAACGCGACTGCGCCGTCCGCGGACTTCGCGGAGAGACCTGGGATCACCGCGATCCACGTCAACGCCAGGGTGAACAGGATCAAAATGCCGCCGACCGCGAGCCACGCCAGCACTCCGGCCCCCGAACGGAAGCCCATCAGGAGGGCGACGAGCACGACGACCACGAGCGAGATCAGATTGGCGACCAGCGAGGTCCCCACGTGCGCCCACAGCACGGCCGACCGTGCGATCGGCATCGACTGGAAGCGCTCGACGATGCCGCTCTGCATGTCGTTGAACAGCCGGAAATGCGGTGTAGGAGACTCCCGAAGCGATCGTGATGAGCAGAATGCCCGGCAGCAGGTAGTTCACATACGAATCCGACCCTGAGTTGATCGCGCCGCCGAACACAAAGACGAACAGCAGCATGAATGCGATCGGCATGATCGTGGTCGTGATGATGGTGTCCGGGCTGCGCATGATGTGGCGCAGGGATCGTCCCTGCAGGACGGCGGTGTCGCCGAAGAAGTGGTTCGTCATCGTTGTTCCTTACTCGGCCGTGCCGATGCTGCGGTCATTGCCAGCGCCTCGCCGTCCTTGCCGTCGTCACCGACGATGGCGAAGAAGACGTCCTCGAGGGTCGGCTGCTTCTCTACGTATTCGACCTTGGCCGGCGGGAGCAGCTGCTTGAGCTCGGTGAGGGAGCCGTTCACGATGATCCGACCATCGTGGAGGATCGCGATCCGGTCAGCGAGTTGTTCCGCCTCGTCCAGATACTGCGTCGTGAGCAGCACCGTGGTGCCGTGCCCGGCGAGTTCCTTGACGGCCTGCCACACCTCGATGCGCCCCTGGGGGTCGAGCCCAGTCGTCGGCTCGTCAAGGAAGACGACCTGCGGATTCCCGATGAGGCTCATCGCGATGTC
>DATFOP010000191.1:0-3457 GCA_035265505.1 Propionibacteriaceae bacterium
GGCCTCCCGGGTCCAGTTCCGCCGCGCCATGCGGAAGGCGCAGCAGAGCGCGATGCGCGGCGGCGCCCGTGGCATCCGGATCCAGTGCTCGGGCCGACTCGGCGGCGCGGAGATGAGCCGCTCGGAGTTCTACCGCGAGGGCCAGGTGCCGCTGCACACGCTGCGCGCCGACATTGACTATGGCTTCCACGAAGCCAAGACCACCTTCGGCCGGATCGGGGTGAAGGTCTGGATCTACAAGGGCGACGTGGCGGGCACTCGCACTGAGCGCGCGGCCCAGAAGGCCGCCCGCAGCGCGGCTGGCGGCCGGACCCGGCCGACCCGGACCGGGCGACCCGGCCGTACGGAGACCCGTCCGGAGCGCGGTGGTCGGCGTCGCGCCGAAGGCGCGCAGGAGTTTGGTCGCGCCGAAGGCGCGCAGGAATCTGGTACCGCCGAAGGCGCGCAGGATTTCGGTAGCGCCGAAGGGGCCCCAGACGTGGTGGTGGCTCCAACGGAGTCCACTGCGGGCACGGAATCCGCAGGGCAGGAGGGCTGAGCGATGCTGGTTCCCCGCAAAGTCAAGTTCCGCAAGCAGCACCACCCGACCCGGCGTGGTGTCGCCAAGGGCGGAACCAAGCTCGCCTTCGGCGACTACGGCATTCAGGCGCTGGAAGGGTCGTACCTGACCAACCGGCAGATCGAGTCCGCCCGGATCGCGATGACCCGGCACATCAAGCGCGGCGGCAAGGTATGGATCAACGTCTACCCGGATCGCCCGCTGACCAAGAAGCCGGCCGAAACCCGGATGGGCTCCGGCAAGGGTTCGCCGGAGTGGTGGATCGCCAACGTCAAGCCCGGGCGGGTGCTTTTCGAGCTCTCCGGCGTTCATGAGGACGTGGCTCGCGAGGCGATGCGCCTGGCGATTCACAAGTTGCCCATGAAGGCGCGGTTCATCAAGCGCGAGGAAGGTGAGATCTGATGGCGAAGGCGACCACAGCCGCCGAGCTGCGCGGTCTGAGCCGAAGCGAGCTGGACACCAAGGTGACGGAGTTGAAGGAGGAGCTGTTCACGCTCCGCTTCCAAGCCGCCACTGGTCAGCTGGAATCGCACGGACGGCTTCGTGCCGTACGCAAGGACATCGCGCGGATCTACACCGTGCTGCAAGAGCGTGAGCTGGGCATCGTCGAGGACCCGGACGCACAGGAAGCAAAGGCCTGAGATGAGCGAAGCAATCGTGAAAACCGCCGCAGAGCGGGGGCGACGGAAGGTTCGGGAGGGCTACGTCGTTAGCGACAAGATGGACAAGACCGTCGTCGTGGCGGTGGAGGACCGGGTCAAGCACCGGCTGTACGGAAAGGTGCTCCGCCAGACCGCTCGGTTGAAGGCGCACGACGAGGCCAACAGCGCCGGTTTGGGGGATCGCGTGCGGATTATGGAAACCCGCCCGCTGAGCGCCACCAAGCGCTGGCGGCTGGTCGAGATCCTCGAGAAGGCCCAGTAGGTCATGCAACGCGCCCGGCGCTTGTCGAAGGGTGCGGGTCACGAGCCGTTCGCCAGGCTCGGGGCACGTAATCAGGAGAAGAGATGATTCAGCAGGAGTCGCGGCTCAAGGTCGCCGACAATACGGGTGCCAAGGAGATCTTGTGCATCCGCGTGCTCGGCGGATCCGGTCGCCGTTACGCCGGTATCGGCGACGTCATCGTCGCCACCGTGAAGGACGCCATCCCGGGCGGCAACGTCAAGAAGGGCGAGGTCGTCAAGGCGGTTGTCGTGCGTACGGTCAAGGAACGCCGGCGCGCGGACGGCTCGTACATCAAGTTTGACGAGAACGCCGCGGTGATCTTGAAGAACGACGGCGAGCCGCGCGGCACCCGCATCTTCGGTCCGGTCGGCCGCGAGCTCCGCGAGAAGCGCTTCATGCGCATCATCTCGCTCGCACCAGAGGTGATCTAAGGCATGGCAGTGAAGAAAGCAAACTCGCACAACGGCAAGCTGCAGGTGCGCAAAGGCGACCGGGTCAAGGTGATTTCCGGCAAGGACAAGGGTTTGGTGGGTGAGGTGATCGCTGTCTACCCCGACCGCAATCGCGTCACCGTGGCCGGAGTGAACATCGTCAAGCGGCACCTCCGCGACACTTCCGCCCAGCCCCAGTCGAGGCAAACCACCAAGGGCGGGATCGTGTCGTCGGAGGCACCCATTCACGCATCCAACGTCCAGCTCGTGGTGAAAAACGACAAAGGCGACGAGGTGGTGACCCGGGTCGGCTACACCCGCTCCCAGGTGATCAAGCGCCGACCCGACGGCTCGGAGTACACCTCGAGCCGCGGAGTACGGATCGCTCGGGCAACCGGAGAGGAAATCTGATGACAGCCACCACGACCGACGACCGCGGTCTGAGCCTGTCGAAGACAGAGCCCTCAACGGGTTCGGGGCGCGTGACGCCGAGGCTCAAGCAACGCTATCGCGATGAGATCGCCAAGGGGTTGCAGCAGGAGTTCTCCATCCCCAACGTCATGCAGATTCCGAACCTGGTCAAGATCGTTGTCAACATGGGCATCGGCGAGGCGGCTCGTGACTCGAAATTGATCGATGGCGCCGTTCGCGATCTCGCCACCATCACCGGCCAGAAGCCGGTCGTCACGCGGGCCCGCAAGTCGATCGCCCAGTTCAAGCTGCGCGAGGGCATGCCGATCGGCGCCCACGTGACGCTGCGAGGTGATCGGATGTGGGAGTTCGCTGACCGGTTGCTGACCTTGGCGCTGCCGCGGATCCGTGACTTCCGTGGGCTGTCGCCTAAGCAGTTCGATGGCCAAGGCAATTACACCTTCGGTCTCAACGAGCAGGTCATGTTCCACGAGATCAACCAGGACCGGATCGACCGGGTGCGAGGGATGGACATCACCTTCGTGACCAGCGCGACCAACGACGAGCAGGGACGTGCGCTGCTGAGGCAGCTCGGTTTCCCGTTCCGGACCAACTGAGAAAGGGCGCATCAGATATGGCCAAGACAGCGCTGCGCGTGAAGCAGTCACGCAAGCCGAAGTTCGCCGTACGGGCTTACACCCGGTGCCAGCGGTGCGGCCGGCCCAAGGCGGTCTACCGCAAGTTCGGGCTCTGCCGGATCTGCGTACGCGATATGGCACACAAAGGCGAGCTTCCCGGCATCACCAAGTCCTCTTGGTGAGGAATCGACGAGACAAGCCGTGATAGGTCCCGCACGGGAAACCACACGAGGAAGAAGTAGAAGCACATGACGATGACGGATCCGATTGCGGACATGCTGACGCGAGTGCGGAACGCCAGCCAGGCGTACCACGAGACCGCGGTCATGCCGCACAGCAAGATCAAGGTGGGAATCGCCGAGATCTTGACCAGCGAGGGCTACATCGCGGGGTATGCGGTGAACGAGCCGGAGGAGAGCCAGGTCGGCAAGACCTTGTCGATCACCCTGAAGTACGGGCAGAACCGGGAGCGC
>DATFOP010000192.1:0-2050 GCA_035265505.1 Propionibacteriaceae bacterium
CGGCCAGCGGCACGAGCTGCTGCACTCGGCTGAGCACGTCGTCGTCCATCCAACGCTTGATCATGTTCGCGCCGCCCTTGTCGTCGGTGGCGCGCGAACCCTCCGGCGGTTGCTCACCCGGCCGGTACTTCCCGGTCAGCACACCTTGCCCGATCGGCGACCAGACAACCTGGGAGATGCCGAGTTCGCGCGAAGTCGGCATGATCTCCCCCTCGATCACCCGCCAGAGCATGGAGTACTCCGGCTGGTTGGAGATCAGCTGGAAGCCGAGTTCTTTGGCGAGCGCCGCGCCGTCGCGAAGCTGGTCGGCGGTCCATTCGCTGACACCGATGTAGAGGACCTTGCCCATCCGTACGAGATCGGCAAAGGCCTGCATTGTCTCCTCGAGCGGAGTGAAGTAGTCGTAGCGATGCGCTTGGTAGAGGTCGATGTAATCGGTCTGCAGCCGGCTCAGCGACCCGTCGATGGATTCCATGATGTGTTTGCGGGACAGGCCGAGATCGTTGTGTCCTTTCGGGCCCGTGGGACCGAAGACCTTCGTGAAAATCTCCAACGACTCACGCCGCTCACCCTTGACCGCCTCGCCCAACACCGTCTCGGCCATCGTGTTCGCGTAGACGTCAGCGGTGTCGAACGTGGTGATGCCTGCATCCAGCGAGGCCCGCACGCAGGCGTGGGCCTGATCGTTCTCCAACTGGGAGCCGTGCGTCAGCCAGTTGCCGTACGTGATCTCCGAGATTTTGAAGCCCGAATTGCCAAGGTAGCGGAAGTCCATGAGGTTCCCTTCGGTGATGTAGTGACGAAACGAGATCTACCCAATTTCCCGGCTTCTGTAGCTGAGGCAGGATGGCAAGGTGGAGCAGCAGGATGGCAAGGTGCAGGCTGCGCCGTCAGACGGAGGATTCCAGGTTGAGGATGCATTCTCTGGGCATGCCGGAGCGGTGGGGTGCGACGCCAGCCGAGGCTGACGCGGCCTATCCCTGCGACGAGCTGGCCGAATGGCCGCATCTCTCACTGACCAGGGCCATCGATGTCGACGCTCCGCCGGCAGTGACCTTTCGCTGGCTGTGTCAACTGCGGGCAGCGCCGTACAGCTACGACTGGCTCGACAACCGCGGCCGTCGTAGCCCGCGCGAGTTGACGCCCGGCCTTGAACATCTCGAGGCTGGCCAGCCATTCTTGATCGGCATGATCACCAGCTTCGCCCGAAACCAGCACATCACCGGCCGTACAACTCCAGGTGCGGAGCGCCTGTTCGGGGTGATCGCGGTGACGTACCAGGTCGAAGCACGAGGCGGACACAGCCGGCTCCTCGTCCGGCTCGACGTGCACCCACCCACCCGACTGTGGGAGAAAGCGCGATACACGTTCCTGGCGTGGGGTGACCTCATCATGATGCGGAAGCAGCTGCGGACCTTGAAGGAGCTGGCCGAGCAACATGTGAGGGAGTCTGACACCATCGCGGGATGACGCCCGAACAATTGGTGAGGCGCCTTTACGAGCGGTACCAGGCACGCGACTGGACCGGAGCTGGCGAGCTGTTGCACCACGATGCCAAGTTGGAGATGCCCGCGACGGCAGAGCACCTGACCGGACGGGATCAGGTAATCGCCCTGCAGCGGAACTACCCGGAACCCTGGGGTGACCTCGGAGTGCTCCGCGTCCTCGGTGCTGGTGACAGCGCAGTAGCGGAGCTGCAGGTCATCGCGTCGGACGCCGAATTCCGGTGTGCGGCCTTTTGGGTCGCGCGAGATGGACTGCTCGACCGCGGGGTCGAGTACTGGATCACCGTCGGTGGCGAAGAGCCTCCGCCTGACCGCCGCGCCTAGTGGTTTCGCCATCCGCTACCGAATCTCGCATCCGCTACCGAAATTTCGCGAGCGGATGCGAGATTCGGCAGCGGATGTTGGACAAACGCCGGGGTCCTATCGATCTTGACTACCGCTGACCGCTCAGGACCTTCGGCTCTTAAGACGTGTCGGCCGCGCTAGGGCAGGCTGTGCTCGCCCGCGGTCAGTTCTTGCTCGGGCTCGCCGGGAACCCGAACAAC
>DATFOP010000193.1:0-8464 GCA_035265505.1 Propionibacteriaceae bacterium
GGAGGCGACGCCAGTGCGCGGCTGATCGGGATTATGGATAGCGGTCGGAAGGTGTTGTCGTATCTGACGGCTCCTCGTGGGTTTCGACACCCTCCAACGCTTCCGGGTGCTGGAGTATGGTCCCGTGACCGTAGACGGAGCGGTTGATGAACCAGGTCACCACCCACAAGACGATGCCGATGCCGAGCAGGACTCCGGCGATCGCGTACTGGCTCGGATCTCGCCCCGTCCACGGACCTACGAGGTAGGCGCAGGAGAGCGCACCCAGGACGGGGAGCGCCGTCGGGGCGACGAAGTGTCTGTGCGCCTGTGGATCGCGGCGCAGCACCAGGCAGCAGATGTTGACCACGGTGAACACGGCGAGCAGCAGCAAGGCGGTTGTGCCGCCCAGCTGGCTCACTCTGCCGACGACGGTGATCAGGCCGATGGCTAGGGCGCTGGTGAAGATGATCGCCACCCACGGCGTGCGACGACCCGGGAGCACCCAGCCCAACCCCGGGGGCAGGACCTTCTGTTTCGCCATACCGTAGAGCAATCGGCTCGCCATCAGCATGTTGATCAAGGCCGAGTTCGCCACCGCGAACATACTGATCAATGGGAAGATCTGGTCCACCGGCAGATCGGGCGCGCCGGCGGTGAAACCTTCAGCAGGGAGCGTCGCCTGTACCCAGTTCGCCAGCAGGCACAAGTGCGATCGCTGAGATCGACACGAGGATGTAGATCATTCCGGTGATTCCGAGGCCGGTCAGCATGATCTTGGGGAAGATCCGCTCGGGTTCCTTGACCTCTTCGGCCATGTTGACGGAATCCTCGAAGCCAACCATGGCGAAGAAGGCGAGTGTCGTTCCCGCGGTCACGGCAACGAAGATCGATCGATCCTCGGGAGTATCGAAGATCACCACCCGGGACAGATCAGCCTTACCCTGGGTGATGGCGAAGAAGCCGACGAAGATCACGATCAGCAACCCGCTCAGCTCCACCAGCGTCAGCACGATGTTGAGGTTCACGCTCTCCGCAACTCCACGCAAGTTGATCAGTGCGATCAGAGCCATGAAACAGACGGCCAAGATGGTCGTGAAGCCGGCACCGGCTTCCAGTGGGTTGCCGCCCATCCAGTCCTGGCGTACGACGGTGATCATCGCTTCGAAGTTCGCCGCGAAGGCCCGCGAAGCCGTCGAAGCCGACGTGATGCCGGAGCACATCACGGCAAAAGCGATCAGGAAGGTGAAGAAGTGCAGCCCGAACGCCTTGTGCGTATACAGCGCCGCACCCGCGGCCTGCGGATACTTGGTGACCAGCTCGAGGTAGGAGCAGGCGGTGATCGTGGCCACGACGAAAGCGACCAAGAATGGCAGCCAGACCACGCCGCCGACTTGATTGGCGACGTTGCCGGTGACGGCATAGATGCCCGTCCCCAAGATGTCACCAACGATGAAGAGCAGCAGCAGCTTGGGACCCATCACCCGTCTCAGCTCTGGCTGCCATGTCGCGCGCTCGGGCACTTCGGTAGGGGATGACTGGGCCATGGTCGTCGCTCCTTCGATGGCCAGATCTCTAGCCTGCCTTGCGGTATCGCTCGCTGGCAATGCATCGGCCGGTTCAGCCCGCGATCACCGCCGCACGGCTCCATGGGGCGCTAACTTCAGTTTGCATTTGCTTGCAATTGCAAGCACACTGGACGAGTGAAGGTCACCAAGCCCACCAACCTGGGCGGTCAACTGGGCTCGCTGGGTGAGTTCATCGCTGGTCAGCGGCGTGCCGCAGAGCTGACGTTGCGGCAACTGGCCGAACAGGCCGGGGTCTCCAATCCCTACCTGAGCCAGATCGAACGCGGCCTGCGCAGGCCGTCCGCCGAGGTGCTCCAGCAACTGGCTCGCGCACTTCGTGTGTCAGCGGAGACCCTGTACGTCCGGGCCGGCATCCTGGATGCCGAAGATCATCCCAACGCCGGCGTTGAGATGGCGGTACTGGCCGACACTGCGATCACCGAACGCCAGAAGCGCGTGTTGATCGATATCTACACCTCCTTCGTCAAGGAGAACGCGGCCGCGGCGGAACCGCCGCCGCCAAATCGGAAGAAGCAAACAACCAAGAAGGCTGGCACCGCTTCGCGGGGCCAAGCCTGAATCACATCAAAGAAACCAGGAGAACCCGCATGGTCACCACCCGTAAGCAGACTCCCACTGAGGCGCGCATAGCGGCCCTCCGATCCGACTACGCCCCGCTCTATGCGGTGGCGGGATTGACCGATGCCTTGACCGAAGTCTTCAAAGGCGCGCTCGCCGAGACGCAGGAACGGGCCGGTGAGTCGCTTTCCATGCTGCAGCGCCGAAGCGCCGGTGCCGGCAAGCAGGCTCGAGAGAACGCGGAGGACCTGCGGACTTTCGTGATCACCCTTCCCGACCAGGTCAAGAACCTTCCGGATGCCACTCGAGCAAGGATCGTCGACCTGCAGCGCGAAGCGAATGAGCTGATGGCCCAGGCCAGCAGCACGTACGGGCAGCTGGCCGGCAGGGGCAAGCGCGCGGTCGACGACGCCATGGCCGATGCAGCGGACCGGGTCGACCCAGCCTTCGAGCGCGTGCAGGAGACGGTGACCCAGGCCCGCAAGGTCACCACGGGTCGTACCGCGACGGAAACCATGGTCCCGCGCAGCGCCGCCAAGGCTGCTGCCACTCGCAAGGCTGCCGCCAAGAAGGCCCCGGCCAAGAAGGCCCCGGCCACGAAGGCGCCGGCCAAGAAATAGCGCGTGGGCTCAGGCGCGTGCCGCTGTCAGGCGGTCTTGGCGCGCGCCCGAGCCCGGGCCCGCTCGGCGGCGGATAGGCGGACCTTCCGGATCCGCACGGCGTCAGGGGTGACCTCGATGCACTCGTCGCCGCGGCAGTACTCCAAGGCCTGCTCCAGGTTCAGCAACCTCGGCGGAATCAGCCGTTCAAGTTCCTCACCGGTGGACGACCGCACGTTGGTGAGCTTCTTCTCCTTGGTCGGATTGACATCCATGTCCTCGCTGCGAGCATTCTCGCCAACGACCATGCCCTCGTAGACCTCGGTCCCGGGACCGACGAACATGGTTCCGCGCTCCTGCAGGTTGTACAGCGCGTACGCGGTGACCATTCCTGTGCGGTCGGCGACCAGCGAACCGGTGGCTCGAGTTCGCAGGTCACCGGCCCATGGCTCGTAGCCGTCGAAGACGTGATGCATCAAGCCGGTGCCGCGCGTCTCGGTCAAGAACTCGGTCCGGAAACCGATCAGCCCTCGGGCCGGCACCAGGTACTCCATCCGAACCCAGCCGGTGCCGTGGTTGACCATCTGCTCCATGCGGCCGTGCCGCAGACCCATGAGCTGGGTGACCACGCCCACAAAGTCTTCCGGGATATCCACCGTCAGGCGCTCGACGGGCTCGTGAACGTGGCCGCTGATCTCCCGGGTGACGACCTGCGGTTTCCCGACCGTCAGCTCGAAGCCCTCGCGGCGCATCATCTCCACCAGCACGGCCAGCTGCAGCTCACCGCGACCTTGGACCTCCCAGGTATCCGGCCGCTCGGTGGGAAGGACGCGGATCGAGACGTTCCCCACCAGCTCCGCGTCGAGGCGGCCCTTGACCAGGCGGGCGGTCAGGTTCTTGCCCGACCGGCCGGCCATCGGTGAGGTGTTGATGCCGATGGTCATCGAGATGGACGGCTCGTCAACGGTGATCAATGGCAGTGGCTTTGGGTTGTCCGGGTCCGACAGCGTCTCGCCGATGGTGATGTCCGGAATGCCGGCGATGGCGACGATGTCACCCGGGCCAGCCGATTCCGCCGGTTCTCGGTCGAGGGCCTTGGTGATCAACAGCTCGGACAGTTTGACGCTGCGTACGGTGCCGTCTGCGCGGCACCATGCCACCGTCTGGTTACGGCGCAGAGTGCCAGCGATGATCCGGCACAGCGCAAGCCGGCCGAGATAGGGCGAGGCGTCGAGGTTGGTGACGTGGGCTTGCAGCGTTGCGCCCTCGGCATAGGTCGGAGCCGGGATGTGGTCGAGGATGGTGGCGAACAGCGGTCCCAGGTCCGGGCTGTCCGGCAATGTGCCGCCGGCCGGCTCGGTCAGCGAGGCGCGTCCGGCCTTGGCCGAGGCGTAGACCACGGGGAAATCCAGAACGTGAGTCTGGTCCTCCTCGAGCAGGTCAAGGAAAAGTTCGTACGTTTCCTCGACGACCTCACTGATCCGCGCGTCCGAGCGGTCGACTTTGTTGACCACAACGATGATCGGGAGCTGCTTGGCGAGGGCCTTGCGCAGCACGAACCGGGTTTGCGGGAGTGGCCCCTCCGAGGCGTCGACAAGCAACAGCACGCCGTCGACCATCTCCAGGCCGCGTTCCACTTCACCGCCGAAGTCGGCATGACCGGGGGTGTCGATGATGTTGATGGTCACATCAGTGCCGTCTGCCGCATGATGCTGTACCGCGGTGTTCTTGGCGAGGATGGTGATCCCCTTCTCGCGCTCGAGGGCGAGCGAGTCAAGCACCCGCTTTTCAACCTCTTGTCCGACCCGGAAGGCACCCGACTGCCACAGCATCGCGTCGACCAGGGTCGTCTTCCCATGATCGACGTGAGCGACGATCGCGACGTTGCGCAGGTCGGTGCGGGTGGGCATGGCAGAGGAACTTCCATTTGGTACGCGGGCAAACTCGGTGAGTCTAACTGCGACGTCCAAGATGCGTGACTCCGGCCGAGCCGCGCTGCACCCGTACGCTTGAAGCACCTGATCGGCGAGAGGAGCCCCGAGTGGTGAGCGGCACGGACTGGTTCCGAGATTCTTTCCGTACGGAGTTCGACAAGCAGAGTGCGGCGATCGGCCGCTTCAACCTGGCGATCTTCGGAAAGACCGGCGTCGGAAAGTCGACCTTGATCAACGCGATCTTCGGGGAGGAAGTGGCTCGTACCGGCATCGGTGAACCGGTCACCCATGGCAGCCATCTGTACCTGGACAAGGTGGGTCATCTCGGCATTATCGACACCGCCGGCTTGGAGATCGGCAAGGACAACAAGGAGATCCTGGCTGAGCTCAATCGGGCCATGATCGATATGCGCCGCCAGCCGCTCAGTGAGCAAATCCACGTGGCGTGGTTCTGCATCCGCGGCATGGACCGTCGCTTCGAGGACTCCGAAGCCGAATTCATCCGGCGGCTAGATGAGCTGGGCCTGCCAGTCATCGTCGTTCTGACTCAGGTGCCGATGCGGGACAATCACTACCATCCGGATGCCATCGCGCTGGCCGAACAGATCATGGCCCGTCGGCTGCCGATCGCTGGCGCCCGACCCTTCATGACGTACGCGATGGCCGACGAGTTTTCTGGCCAACCGGCATACGGACTGAAGGACCTCCTTGATGCCACCTTTCGCGTTGCGCCCGAAGGAGTCCACGGAGCCCTCATCGCGGCGCAGGAGATCGATCACGTTCGGAAAGAGCAAGAAGCGAGGAAGTACATAGCGACCGCGGCCACCAGTGCCGCGGCTGCGGCAGCAAGCCCGATCCCGTTTTCCGACGCCACACTTCTGGTCCCCATCCAGCTCGGCATGATGGCCCGCATCGCGCAGATTTATAAGATCAAGTTCGAACGGGCGGCCCTGTTGGCCATCGCCTCCACTGCGGTGGCCACCCAGGTGGGACGTTCGGCCTTTACGAGTCTGCTCAAGATGGTTCCGGGCGCGGGCACGTTAGTCGGCGGCGCCATTGGCGCGGGCGTCGCATCCACCTTCACCTACGCTATGGGTCAGGCCTGGCTGACCGTCTGCCAGCGGATGATTCGAGGCGGCTTGGGACCATTGGGCGGCGCCATCGACAACGACCGCGTCCGCGAAGTTTTCCTGGACGAGTTTCGCAATCGAGTGAAGTTCGGTGGTAAGGAGCTGCGGCATGACGCCAAGGTCGGCACCACCCGCCCGAGCTAGCTGACCAGCAGCTGATGGCTCCGGTAAGTGCTTCGGTGGACGCCGGCTGACAAGCAGGCGCCGCTCTAATAGCCTCAGGCCAATGTCCGTGCCAGACGTTGGGGCCCTGCTCGAGGGAGAGCCGGCGCATGATCAGGTGGTCTTCGAGACCCGGCTGCGCCGCTACTGGGCGGACCTGCTGAGCGGTCTGACTGGCGCCTATCCCGCCCATGCCGTCGAGATGGCCCAGCGGCTCGTGGAGATCGCCGCCAACAACTTTCGCCAGCGCTCCGCCGACCTACGACTGCTCGATTTGCGTCGGCATGCTGATCCGCAATGGTTTCAGCACCAGCAGATGCTCGGCTACGCGACCTACGCCGACCTGTTCGCCGGAGACCTGATGGGGATCGCCGAGAAGGTCGACTATCTAGCCGAGTTCGGCGTCACGTACCTGCACCTGTTGCCGCTGCTGAAACCGCGCCCAGGGGAAAGCGACGGCGGCTATGCGGTGATGGACTACCGGGCAGTTCGCGACGATCTCGGTACCATCTCCGATCTGCGCGAGCTGGCGAGCGTCCTGCGCTCCCGTGGCATCTCGCTCACGCTTGACCTGGTGCTCAACCACGTCGCGGCTGAGCACGAGTGGGCGCGCAGCGCTCGTACCGGGGATCCCTACTACCGTCGCTATTTCCATCTTTTCGCCGACCGGGAGCTGCCTGACGCTTACGAGAAGACCCTTCCGGAGGTCTTTCCCGACTTCGCGCCTGGGAATTTCAGCTATGACCAGGAGTCGCAATCCTGGGTCTGGACGACGTTCAACACCTGGCAGTGGGATCTCAACTGGCACAACCCCGATGTGTTCTACGAGTTCGCGGACCTCATCTTGTGGCTCGCGAACCTCGGGGTCGAGTGCCTGCGGCTGGATGCCATTGCCTTCATCTACAAGCGCATGGGAACCAACTGCCAGAACCAGCCGGAGGTGCATGCGATCACTCAGGCGCTGCGCACGGTTGCCCGGATCGGAGCCCCCGCGCTGATCTTCAAGGCCGAAGCGATCGTGGGACCGACCGATCTGGCTCCCTACCTCGGCGTCGGTAAGCACGCCGGCAAAGTCAGCGACCTCGCCTATCAGAACTCCCTGATGGTGCAGGTCTGGTCGGCGCTGGCGGCCAAGGAGACGCGGCTCTTGTGCGCGGCGATGAATCGCTTTCCCAGCAAGCCCCCGACGACGGTCTGGGGGACCTACCTGCGCTGCCACGACGACATCGGCTGGGCGATCGACGACAGTGATGCTGCCTCGGTAGGACTGAACGGGTTCGAGCACCGGCGGTTCCTCGCCGACTATTACGCCGGCAACTACCCGATGAGCGACGCGCGGGGGCTGGTGTTCCAGGAGAATCTGGCCACCGGCGATCGACGGATCAGCGGCATGGCGGCGTCACTGCTCGGGGTCGAGGCGGCGCTGGACAACAACGACGATACCCACCTCGATCTCGCGATACGACGGCACATCCTCGCTCACCAGATCATTCTCGGATTCGGTGGGCTGCCCCTGATCTACATGGGCGACGAGCTTGCGCTGACCAACGATTACGACTACGTCGACGATTCCAGCCACGCCGACGACAACCGGTGGGTGCACCGACCGCGGATGCCGTGGGAACGGGCTGCGCGCCGGCACGTCGAAGGCACCCTTGAACACCGGGTGTGGCACGCCATCCACCACTCGGTGATGGTTCGAGCCTCGTTGCCGAGCCTGCATGCATCGGTGGAGACGGAGATCTTCGACCCGGTGAATCCGGCCGTCCTGGTCTTCATCCGGCGGCATCAGCTGCAAACGATGGTGGGCGTTTACAACGTGACGGCACAAGTCCAGCTTCTCCCGCGCTGGGTGATCCCGCTCGGCAACTGGGCCTGGGACGCCCTCACCGAGGACACCCCCCTGACCGACGCGGACTTGCAGGTCGAGGGCTACCAGGCCCGGTGGTTCGTCCAGCAGGCCTGACGACCGGTCGGGACCTAGGGTAGCGGGGTGGACGGGGTCCGGGAGGCACAAGACCGGGCGAGCGCGTCGGTACGGGAGGCGCTCGGCGGACTCGACCTGCCCTGGTCAGAACGCGAGCCGGGGCTGTTTTCGGTGAGCCTGCCGGGCGCCCGCAAGTTGATCACGGAGTGCGCCATCGAGGTCGGCAGCCATGCCATGCAGGTGCGCGCGTTCGTCGCCCGCCGGCCGGACGAGAACCATCAGGCGGTTTACGAATGGCTGCTGCAGCGCAACCTCAAGCTGTACGGGATCGCCTTCTGCCTGGATGCGCTGGGCGACATCTATCTGACGGGCAAGATCAGCAATTCCTCGGTCACCGCGCCCGAGGTCGACCGGCTGATGGGTGCGGTTGCCGCGTCCGCAGACGGCAGCTTCAACATGATCTTGGAGCTGGGCTTCGCCGAGAGCATCCGGCGTGAGTGGGCCTGGCGCCGCTCCCGCGGCGAATCCACGGCAAATCTCGCCGCGTTCGCCCACCTCGACCCCGAGTCTGACCGCCACTAGGCTC
>DATFOP010000194.1:0-3113 GCA_035265505.1 Propionibacteriaceae bacterium
AGGATCCATGCGTCCTCACCGATCCACGTGTTGTCTCCGACCGTCAGTTTCCAGGGCCACAGCACCCGAACCCGGTGGCGGATGAAGACGTTGTTTCCGACTTGGGCTCCGAAGGCTCGAAGCAGCTTGGGTCTGAGGCTGGCTGGCAACCACCACTTCCAGAAGATCAAGTTCTGTACCGCGAACCAGGCGGCCTGGACGACACGAGGTCGGCCTTTGTCATACCCGTGGCCGTGGAAGCCAGCCAGAGACCGTGCCGGTGAGGTCGACTCCGTATCCAACATTCCTCAAACCCTAAACGAATGGTGTCCACAGCGAGGCGATCTTCGGGAACGACGTCGCGTGGACCCCCTTGCTGAGCGGAACGATCGACGACGTCGACCCCATCGGGCTGTCCCGCACGGTCGGCCTAACCTCCGTCTTTCGCTAAGCCGGGAATGATCATGGTCGGCCGACTGGGTTGTTGATCTTCGGTTCGCGGGCAAGCTGGTGCGCCGGCCTGGTGTCCGGTTCTCCTGGGTCCTTGATCGTGGCTGGCAGGGTCTGGCTGGCTGGTCAGGCCAGCAGGGGTTGTCGGATGTCGGCGAGGCGGGTGAACGCGACGACGAGCTGGTCGGCCCAGGGCCAGCCGGCGGCGATCTTGATGAAGGTGCGGCGGTCGCGGCGGATGATCCGGGCGGCGGTATGCAGCAGCCGGTAGCGCAGCAGTTTCGGCTCGGCCTTGGCCAACGCTGCGGACAGCAGGGTGGTTTGGGTCCAGGCGATCAGGTCGGCGGCGGTCAACGCGAGCTGCAACCAGACGGCGTTGATGGTGAACTCTCGCGACGGGAACCGGCCGAGCCCGGCCTGTTTGGCGCTGCGGATCTTGTCCTCGACTCGGGCGTGGGCGCGGTGCCGCGCCTCCAGGAATGCGAGCTGCCCGGTCTGGGTGTCGGTGGCCAGGCATTGGTAGCGCCAGCCGTCGTGGGCTTCGAATACGCTGATCTGCGCGCCCGGATGTGGGCGTTCCCGGCGGACCAGGACCCGCATCCGCTCCGGCCACCCTGCTCCGGTGAGACTGGGCAGCAGTCCGGTGAGCTCGGCGACCTGCGCCACCGGCAGCCCGGACTCATCGACCGGGCGGGGTTCGCCAGCGGCGTCGACCGCGACCGTCCAGGCCGTCTCCGGCAACACAGCGATGGCGTCTTTCAGCTGGTTGCTCAGGGCGAACCCGACCGAGAACTCGACATCCAGGCCGCGCTGCTCCCGCAGCGACCGGAGATGCGCCAACCATGCCTTGGTGGCGCCGGCGCCATCGGCGCGGATCAGGATCGGTGTGCCATGCCGATGCGCGTCTGGGATCTGCGCCAACGCCTCCTCGGTCACGCTGATGTGGTCTGCGGCGGCATTGGCATTTGCATTCCCGGGCCGCAGCATCCCGGCCAACGCTTCCCCGCTGTTGTCCAGCCAGGCGAGCAGCGGGTGATATCCATACCCGTGCTTGAACGTCGCCGCCGCCTTCTCCTTCTCGGAATGACAGATCACCAAGGTGGCGTCCAGGTCGATCACCAGGCCCGGCACCACCCTGCCCGCGCACCGAACGGTCGGGATCGTCCGACCGGCCTCGCCGCGCAGCAGCCACGCCCGTTCCCGCGCCGCCGCCCGCGCGATCTTCAGCTGCTCCAGCAGCGGCTCGTCGATCGAGTCGAGGACTCGCCATGCCGTCGCGGTGGAGGCCACCGGCCCGAACAGGTCCGGCTGGTCACGCAGCACCGCCAGGTCGCCGATCGCCACACCGCCGTCGGCGAGCATCACCGCCAGATCAGCCAACACCCGCCCCGGCGCATGCGCCGACCGCCGCTTCCGACCACCGCCGACAGCGGTGTCGAACACCTCGTCGACACCGGCCGCGGCGGCGACATCCCCCAGCAATCGCGACCCGACGTGAGAGCACACGCCACGCCCGCCGGTAGTGACCGTGACCTTCGGATATAACCCGATACGCTGCACCTGACGGGTGCCTTCCTCGTGAACCCACCTCTGAAACCTGGTAAGTCCAGAATCGGCCACAGGCAAGGCACTTCGTCGTTTCAACCCACCGTCTCGCGCCCCCAAGATCAACTCACTACCGTAACAGCCGGGCTAGATGGCGGCGAAAATCGAGACCGACGAACTGCTCACCGCCCTCTACGAGGCCGGTCTAGGGGTTGACGCCCGTGTTCGTTGGTAAGAATGCCTCCCGAATCGACATCAACACCGGAACGCCGGCAACCGTGATAATCACAACCAGCGTCGGCGCAGGGAAGGATGCACGCGAGCCGGCCCTGATCACTCAGTGCCTTCTTTTTGTGTTTGTGGTTGTCATCAGTGATGGCCGACACGTTTCGCGCGCTTCCGCCGTGGCTGTTGCCATTCGGCTACCTCCGTTGAGATGCACGGAGTTCCCGGCTCAGCGATTGGCTGAGCCGGGAATCCCTGTGGCAGACAGCTAACTACTTGATCAGAGCCTGCAGCTTGATCTGCAGTGATTGCAAGGCTGCATACGGATCAGTCTGACCTTGCAGAGCACCATATGCGGCGTCCTGGATTGCCAGTGTGACCTCACCGTACTGCACGGCCTTTGGACGCGGTTTGGCAGTCTGAATCGACTTGAGCAGGGTCGGGAGGAAGGGGTACTTCTTCAGGACGTCCGGATCGGAATATACCGACTCGAGAACCGGCGCATTCCCTGTGGCCAAGGTGTCCGACTTCTGCGACTCTGCCGACCCCATGAACTTCAAAAAGTCCGCAGCCGTCCCCTTGTTCTCCGCATTCTTTGCGATACCGAGGTTTCCACCGCCGAGGCTGGATACGCCAGGCTGGGTGATGCCGGGCAGCGGCGCCGCATCAAACTTGCCATTGACCATAGACGAGCCATCGGTCTTGGCCGCAAAGGTGTACACGTACGGCCAGTTTCGGTGGAAGATTAGTTCACCGTCCTGGAACGCCTTGCGACCTTCCTCCTCAGTCCAGGTGGTAGCCGCTTTGGGAATGTCACCGTTCTTGAACCAGTCGGCTAGGGTCTGCAGACCCTTGGTGGCCTCCGGGGTTGCGACATTTGGCTTGCCGTCATCTCCAATGATGACACCACCCGC
>DATFOP010000195.1:0-2616 GCA_035265505.1 Propionibacteriaceae bacterium
ACGCCGGCGATCTGGAAGCCGTCGACTACCCACTCCATGGTGTCGTGAAAGTTCACCCGGCATCACCTGACCTGACCGAGGCAACGGTCCGACCGTTGCCACCTTGTAGCGATCGCTCAACCCAGAGGAATGCCTGCGCATTGCACCAATGACCCTTTCAAGGACCAGCCGGGACACCCCATGGGCGGGAACGACTACGGTGCCCGGGACCACCTGCTGGGTGTTGCGCCCCGGTGCCCGTCGAGCCTAACGGCCTAGCTGAAACCTAGCTCAGCTGCGCCGCTGGCAGACGCCTTGGCGCTGCACCCCTCGACTACCACACGTCGGGGATGGAGAGCCTTGCCGGTAGCGCTCCTCGACATTACGGTCCATCGGGTTCGGCCTGGTGGCTCCGATGGACGAGGGCGAGGACCTGCCGGACGGGCGGGCGAGGGTAATCTCACGACTGAATGCCCTGATCCAGGAGGGCAGGTGCAGAGCCAGACGGTGGCTCAGCCGGGTGTTCCTGGGGTTCGGCCTGTCCGGGTGTGGAGTGGCCAGGCTAATCCGCGCTAGCCATCATCGGTCCGGCTGCCCGGGCGCTTCGGCCACATCATGTACTGGGCGTGCGCCTCGTGCAGCAGAGACCATGAACCGCGACCCTGCCGCACGTCCATGCCCTTGGCCCGGCCCTTCTGCCTGCCCTGGATCGAAACCACAGCCGCCTCCCGCCCAGCAATCCACTATCGGCACGGATGACCCCCTCGAACCATCTCGTGGTGTCGGTCGGGCGGATCTCGTCCAGCCCCTGCAACGCCAAGGCCATCCAGCGCGTTGGTCAGGCCCTCTGCTGTGGCGGGGCTCGGTCAGGTCAGCGGAATCCCGCCGGAGGAACTCGATGCAGCCATGGCCGCCTAGGTCAAATAGGACTACTGGTGGTGGAGCACGCTGGCAGCGAGGTTTCTTCACCGCGTGGCCCACCCCTGATCGCCGAAGTCGCGTATAGCCGCTGATATTCGTCCTCGCTGGACGCGACACACTGCGCCACAACGTCCGAACTGCCACGCGATGACCTGCTCGTTTGGCAGACCGCTCACATGTAAAGCAGCCTAGCCTTGACCGATGAACCAGCCCCTTAACGGCCCAGGCCACGTTCGTCGACGACGATCTTTCTACCGATCAGTGACCGGCCTGACACTCGGCGAGACATCCCTTTGCGATGTGGTGATTGTGACTTCCCCTGATGTGATCCGGAGCGGACGGAGCGGCCAGTGAACAACACTCTGCTCAACGTGGCCGTGATCTTGGTTTTCATCCTGGTTGGGGGTGTATTCGCGGCTGCGGAGATGGCGTTGGTGTCGCTCCGGGAGAGCCAGGTCAAGCAGCTCGCACGTCGAGGCAGACGGGGCCAGACCGTCGCGCGGCTCCACGAGAACCCGAACCGGTTCTTATCCGCGGTGCAGATCGGCGTGACCCTCGCCGGGTTCTTGTCCGCAGCCTTCGGCGGCGCAACGTTAGCGCTCGCCCTCAGCAACACGATGCAGCGGCTGATGCCGATCGACCCAGAAGTCTCAGAAACCATCGCCCTGGTGGTGGTCACCGCCGTCATCTCATACGTGTCAATCGTGGTCGGGGAGTTGACCGCCAAGCGCTTGGCGTTGCAGCGCGCTGAGGCGTTCGCCTTGGCGCTGGCACCGTTGGTCCACTTCATAGCCGGCCTGGCCCGCCCGCTGATCTGGCTCCTTGGAGTGTCCACCAACGCGTTGGTCCGGCTGCTCGGCGGCGACCCCAACGCCGGTCGGGAGCAGGTCACCGACGAAGAGATCCGCACACTAGTCACAGGGTCGAGGACTCTCGGCGATGAGGAGCGACAGATCGTCGACGACGTCTTCGACGCCGGGGCTCACAGAATGCGGGAGGTGATGGTGCCTCGCACTGAGGTCGACTTCCTGCCCGGCGACCTGCCCGTCCACAAAGCGGTCCGGGAGGTGCTGCAGGCTTCACACTCGCGCTATCCAGTAATGGGGGATTCCGCAGACGACATTATCGGCTTCGTCCACGTCCGCGACCTCCTCCACCCCGAGGTGAGCTCGCGGACGACGCCGGTCTCCGAGCTCGCCCGGCCGGTGATGTCCTTCCCCGACACCATGCGCGTGCTACGAGCCTTGACTGAGATGCGCCAGGCGGCGAACCACCTGGCCATCGTCGTCGACGAGTACGGCGGCACAGCAGGCATCGTCACCATGGAGGACCTGATCGAGGAGCTGCTCGGCGACATCACCGACGAATACGACCTGCTCAAAGAGGATAAGCAGACGCTCCACGGCGACCAGGTGATCGACGGCCTGACCAGCCTGGACGACTTCTCCGACAAGACCGGCCTCGTGCTGCCCGAGGGTCCCTACGACACTGTCGCCGGCTACTTCATCGCCCAGCTCGGCCAGGTGCCCACCATCGACGCCACCGTGGAGACAGTCGTGCAGACCGCCCACGACGAGCAGCAGACCGTCACGCTCGAGCTGAAGATCACCGAGTTGGAGGGTCGGCGCGCCGCCTCCTTCGCGGTTCGGCGACTGGAACAAAATCCGGATAATGCAGCCAGGCAATCAACGAGTGCGAATGGCCCGGCGCATTCCC
>DATFOP010000196.1:0-3607 GCA_035265505.1 Propionibacteriaceae bacterium
GTGATCGATCCGTCAGCGCCCTACGCCTCCGGCATCCGCGCCGCCCTGCCAGACTCGCTGATCGCCGTCGACGCTGGCACCTGGTCGCCCTGGCCAACCAGATGGTCACCGAGGTCCGGCAGCGCGTCACCCGCGACCAGCTCGGCCGGCGCCGCACCGCCGCCGACCCGGTGTGGGTCAACCGCCGACTCCTGCACCGGCGCCGATCACCTGTCCCCCAAGCAGTGGGCCCGACTCGGCAGGATGCTCGACCAGCATGATCCAACTCAGCAGATCGGCGCCGCCTGGGGCGTGAAAGAACGCCTCCGGCTGCTGCTGAAAGAGCGTGAGCCGTCCAAGATCCGGTGGCGGCTGGCCGACTTCTACGACGCCGCCATCGACGCCGCGATGCCGGAGACCACTCGGCTCGCGACAACCATCCAAACCTGGTGGCCGGCCATTCCCGTTGCGCTCACCCACGACCTGTCCAACCCCCGCACCGAGGGCTTCAATCGGGTGATTAAACAGACCAAGCGAGTATCGGTTAACCGGCCCTCGCTGAGGGGAATCGCCGTGGTCTGTGGGTTCCCGGGAGAGGCGGTCGAGGAGGTCGATACTGACCGCGGAAGGTGTTCGGGGAGGAACGCCGATGACGCTTCGGGTGGAACCTGCCGCCGACGGACACCGGCTGGTGGGGCCGGGCGTCGACGTCGAGTTGGCCAACCGGTTTCTGGCTCATCTGGCCGGCCGGAACTTCGCTGCGGCGACCCGGCGGGCTTACGCCTACGACGTGTTGAGTTTCCTCCGGTTTTGTGATGAGGCGCGGCTGGCGTTGGCCGAGGTCGGTCCGACCGACGTGTTCGACTATCTCGGCTGGCGGCCTCGGGCGACTGCTGGCCATGTTGTGGTCCGGCTGCAGCGCTTGGAGACCGCGCCGGCCACGAAGAACCGTCGGGTTGCGGCGCTGCGGGCGTTGTTTGAGCATCTGGTGCTGTCCGGGGTCCGGTCGAGCAATCCGGTCCCGGTCGGCCGCAAGGTCCGGGCTGGGGAACGACGCCGAGGGCTGCTGGGCCATCTGGGCAACGCTGGCCGCCGGACCGGTGGCCGGCTGGTGGTGCAGCCCCGGCGGCTGCCGGAGTCTTTGGAGTTGACCGACGTGGCGATGTTCTTGGCGGGGCTGTTGACCGCGCGGGACCGGGCGATGGTGCTGGCCATGCTCTTGGGGGGCTGCGGTCGGCGGAGGTTCGGTCGTTGCGGCTGACCGATGTTGATCTTGGTTTGCGGCGGGTCCGGGTGGTCGGGAAGGGCGGTAAGGAACGGGTTGTGCCGGTCGACGGCGACTTCTTCACCGAACTGGGCCGCTACCTGCGCGAGGAACGGCCTGTGGGTTGTCGGACCCCGGAGTGCTTCGTCGTGTTGCGCGGCCCGACCCGCGGGCAGCCGATGGGTGAGGCGGCGCTGCGGCGGATCTTTCGAAGCCATCGCGAGCTGGCCGGCACCCCGCGGGTTCGGCCGCACCGGCTGCGACACACTTACGGCACGGAGCTGGCCGCCGCCGGGATCGACCTGCTGGTGTTGCGGGACCTGATGGGCCACGCCAGCCCGGAGACCACCGCCGGTTATGTTCATCTCAGCATCGAGACCCTCAGCGCCGAGTACGCCCGGGCCCGTCAAACGGCAGCCGCATGGTGACCGCCGTCGCCTTCCCCGCTGCGAGGGCGGAGTTGTCGTTGCTGGAGCGGCATGCGGGTTTCGTCGCCGGCTTGGAGTGCAACAGCCAGGCGAAGCGGCTCCGGCTAAACGGTGCCGAGCGGCTGCTGGCGCGGCATCCGGACCTGGGCCGGTGGATGGGCCGGCCGACCGTCGATCGGGTCGCTGAGGTCCGCCGGCTTTATGCGTGGCCGTTTTTGTCGTGGTGCTTCGCGGTCGGGGTGCTGCGGCCCGATGTCGAGCTGTTGGCCGCGAAGTCCAAGGGTGCGCACTACGCCACCTGGGCGCGGATGCATCCCGACCAGGTTGAGCGGGTCGCCGAGACGGCTCGGTCGATGGGCTGGGTGGAGGAGTGGGTTTATCGGGTGTCGACGACCGCGCTGGCGACGGTCTGCATGACCCGGCAGACCAGCCTGGACCGGATCAGCGTCGAGGACCTGGCCGCCGTCCGCGCCGACATCGACGCCGCGGTCGCGGTGCTGCCGCGCTGCCGGGCCACGCTGGGTGGGCTGGTCCACAGCCTGCACACGGTCTGCTACCAGCTCGGCGTTCTCGACGTCCCGCCCGCGCACGGCAACGCCCGCCACACCACGATCGAGCAGCGGATGGCGACCGTCAGCCAACCGGTCATCCGGGACGCGTTCGTCCGCTACCTGCGGATCGTGGCCACCACGCTGCGACCGAAGAGCGTGGAGTCTCGGGCCAGCAGCCTGACCTTGTTCGGCGTCTGGCTCGGTCGGCAGCATCCCCACATCGCCACCTTGGGCCAGCTGCGGCGCCACCATCTCGAGGCGTTCCTGGCCTACGACGCCGTCCGGGCCTGCCAGGGCAAGGTCGCCGGGTCAAACCGCACGATCTCGATCAGCCATCACGCCCGCGCGGTCCGCGAGCTGCGAGCGTTCTTCGACGACATCACCATCTGGGGCTGGGCCGACCGGCCCCCGACCCTGGTGCTGCACCGCGGCGACGTGCCACGGCTTCCCGCGCCGCTGCCGCGGGCCCTGCCACCCGACATCGACCAAGCGTTCATGCAAGCCGTCCAAGGCCTCGACGACACCGCTGCCCGCGCCGGGATCGTGCTGCTCCGCGGCACCGGGCTGCGGCTCGGGGAGCTGCTGGACCTGCAGCTGGACTGCTTGTGGGAGCTGCCCGGGCACGGCAGCTGGTTGAAGGTGCCGCTCGGCAAACTCAACACCGAACGGGTCGTCCCCCTCGACGCCGACACCCTGACCGCGCTGGACGCCTGGATGGCCGCCCGCGGGAAGCAGCGGGCCCTCGCCCACCCGCGGCACGGCCGGCCCGTCGACTTCTTGTTCGTCATCGCCGGCGCCCGGATCGGGCCCAACCGCATCCGCAGCGGCATCGCCGACGCCATCGAAGCCGCCGGGCTGACCGGCCCCTCCGGGCAGCCGCTGCACATCACCCCGCACCAGCTGAGGCACACCTACGCCACCAGCCTGCTCAACGCCGGGATGAGCCTGCAAGCCCTGATGGCCCTCCTCGGGCACGTCAGCCCGCAGATACGCTGCGCTACGCCGCCCTCGCCAACGGCACCGTCCGCGGCGCCTACGACGCCGCCATGACCAAACTGCACCAACGACGGCCGCTACCCATCGTCGTCGCCGGGCGGCCGGTCGTCCCCGACAGGGTCGCCTGGCTGAACAGCGAAATGATCAAGACCCGGGTCGCGCACGGCTACTGCTCCCGCCACCTCGCCGCCGAAGCCTGCCCCTACGCCAACATCTGCGAGAACTGCGACAACTACCAAACCAGCACCGAGTTCCTGCCTCAGCTCCAAGATCAACTCGCTGACACGAAAGCCCTCCACGATGATGCGGCCGAACGCGGATGGGACAGCGAAGTCGCCCGACACGCCCGCCTCATCACCAGCCTGCAGCATCACATCGACCGGCTCCGA
>DATFOP010000197.1:0-3523 GCA_035265505.1 Propionibacteriaceae bacterium
CGAAGTAGCGTTCGCCCGTGATCACGAACCCATGCCGTTCGAACACTGGCCGGGATGTCAGGCTAGCAAAGGTGGTCACCGCCGGTAGGCCGCGCTGGCGGGCGAGAGCGACCATCGATGCCAGGAGCGCCGATGCGATCCCCTGCCGGCCGAAATCGGGATCCACGAACAACATGTCGATGTAGCCGTGGTCAACCAAGTCGGTGAACCCGGCTACGTGACCATCGATGATGGCCAGCTGGGTGTGTGCTGCTGCCCGGGCCGCGGCCCACGAGTCGAGGTCTCCATAGTCGGCCGCCCACGCCGCGACCTGCTCCGGCGAGTAGTGAGCCCGAGCCGTCTCGCGGACGGCTCGGAGGAAGATCGCCAACGTGGCTTGGGCATCGCCGGCCGCGTACGCCCGAAGTTCCACACAGCGATGCTAATACCGTGGAGCGACCGGCGAACGGACTCTAATTTGCTGTTCGTTCGCCTGCCGGTCAGTCACTAGACGGCGACAGCCCTTCGTACCACGCGACGTACAGCAGTGAAGTACAGCAACGGTGCCACCACTCGACACGTCCAGGACTGTCCAAATGAGGATCGATGAGCGCCGACCGAACCTCCTGGCCGCTGACGCCGCCCCTTTGCAAGCAGGGGGTGACGGGTTGAGCGCCGTCACTACGTGGCGGCCGAGTGGCCAGTACAGCAACGGTCGCGCCACACTCGGATGACCGGGCACGGCATCGTGGCTGGTCGACGCCCAACTTCTGCGATACGGAAGCAGGACCATCGACATGCTTAACCACCTCAGTGGCGCTACCCGGCTGTTCCCGATCATCGGTGACCCCATCAAGTACGTCGAGTCCCCGCAGCGCCTGACCCGCACGTTCGAGGAGCGCGGCTACAACGGCATCTGCGTGCCGATGCAGGTCCCGGAAGCAGACCTTGACACCGTCATGGCCGGCCTCACCGCTTCCCTGAACGTGGACGGGATCCTGGTCACAATGCCGCACAAGTTCACTGCCTTCACCCACTGCGCCACCAGTTCCGAACGAGCCAAGCTGCTCGGAGTCGTGAGCGTCATCCGCCGCAATCCCGACGGCACGTGGCACGGCGACATGCTCGACGGGCTCGCCTTCGTGAAGGCGCAGAAAGACCACGGAGCCCAACCTGAGGGTGCGCGGGTACTCCTGGTCGGCGCCGGCGGCGCGGGCAGCGCCATCGCCATCGAGCTACTCCAGGCGGGGGTCCTCGAACTTGTCATCCACGACGCCGACGAGGCGCGGGTAGCCACACTTGTCGATCTGCTCTCCGACCTCGGTGAAGGGCGGGTGAGCGCCGGGCCGCCTGATCCCACCGGCTGCGATCTGGTCTGCAATGCGAGCCCCATGGGCATGGAGGACGACGATCCACTCCCGGTGGACGCTGCGCTGCTCAGCTCGTCGATGTTCGTCGGCGATGTGATCGCCGGGCACGGCGTAACCCCGTTCCTGCAGGCCGCCCAGGCCGCCGGCTGCACGACCGCCAACGGCGACCACATGGTCGAAGCCGCACAAGACCTCATGGTCGACTTCATGCTCTCCCGATGAAGGTTGGTTAGGTTGGCCCGCCGGTCCGGAGTCGGAGGACTCCGCATGCTCTCGTGACACTCCACTTCTTGAGCCGCCTGCGTACCAAAGTGAGTAACACCGCATCCGCCGACTGGTGCACCTATGTGGACAGTCCCGGACGCTCGTGCGCGCTCCCTCGCCTCCAGCCCGGGCCGCCGAACATCCCTGATAAGGCAGCAGTCACGCGCCGCTGCCAACTACGGTTCCTAGGTGACTTCCCCAGCCGTGACGCGGACCGTTCCGCACTCGCTGATCGGAGCGTTCACCGCCGGGGCGCTGGTCGGGGTGCTCGGAGGAATGATCGGTCTCGGTGGCGCGGAGTTTCGGCTGCCGCTGCTCATCGGCCTGTTCGGCTTCGTTGCCCTGCAGGCCGTGGTTCTGAACAAGGCCATGAGCCTGCTCGTCGTCTTCACGGCGCTACCCGCCCGGCTGTTCTCGGTGGCATGGTCCAGCCTGTCCCCCCACTGGTTCGTAGCGGTCAACCTGCTCGCCGGCAGCCTGGTCGGTGCCTGGGTGGGGGCGACCTGGGCGACGCGGATGAGGTCGGCCACGTTGTACCGGGTGCTCGCGGTGCTGCTGGTCCTGGTCGCCGTCGCGCTGGCGTGGAGCCATTCCGGTCATGTCGGGGCGCTGGATCTACCGCCGGCCGTGCGACTTGTCGCCGGGGTGCTCGCCGGGGCGGCCATTGGGATTGTGCCGGCCCTGATGGGTGTGGCCGGGGGCGAGCTGCTTATCCCGACGATCGTGCTGCTGTACGGGGTGGATATCAAGATCGCGGGCAGCCTGTCCCTGGCCGTGTCCCTACCGACGATGCTGGTCGCCTTCGCCCGCTACAGCCGCGACGCCAGTTTCGCCGTGCTCCGCCAGCAACGCGCCTTCGTGCTCGCCATGGCCGCCGGCTCAATCGCCGGCACGGTCATTGGAGGACTCCTCCTCGGCGTCGTGCCCAATGTCATCCTGATCCGGTTAGTCGTCGTTATGCTCATCCTTTCGGCGATCAAGGTCTGGCGGCATCCGTGACGGCCCTTCGCATCATTCGGCAGGGTTCTGCCGTGTACTCCCTGTCTGCCCCCATTCCCGCGATGTCAGCGTTCTCTACGCCTCGATTGCAGCGGTCCGGACACTGGCGGACGACCACTCACGCTAGGGGGGCGCGGCCTCCTTGACCGCTTCGTCCGGCCCTCAGCTGTATCGCTGGCTGGCGCGGCGGATCAGAAGGTCGGACCGCGACGAACGCGGCTCAGAGTGCCGCTTGTGGTTGACATCTGCGCCATTGAGCCACTTTCTCCCCCCTCTCGATTCTTGGCTTCACTCTCCACGAACGATCGCCAGAGTCGGATGGACGGGCCTAGGGGTGCAGGCAAGGACTGACATCTTCAACAAACGAGGTAGAGCGATGGAGGATCGATTGGTGTATCGGGTGCGCGAATCGGGCCAAGGCGTTGATGGGTCTACAAGCAACCGCCGCGCTCCTCACCTCCTTGATCGTCATCGCCCGCGCCGTCGGGTCGCTCGGCGGTGGAAGCGGCTGACCGCGGCCGAGCGCAGTGGACAGGCAGCGACTGACCAAGCATCCGTGCTGAGCCCGTCCACACAGTGAAGCGGGCCGTTGTCGGCACCGTAGGGGCGGGCGAGCGCGCTGGCAGCAGCCTCGAACGACATGATCAATGACTCGTCTGTTGGACGCAGCTTCGCAGGTTGCAGGGGACCGGCCAGGAGGACGTGGGGCCGCGGTGAGCTTCAACCAGCTTCTCGTTGACCAGGCGCAGGTCTCCCTTAAACCTTCGCAGCCTTCCCAACGTCTTCGTCCGGCGGCGAACGGCTCGGAGCCGGGCCCGCTCTGCGGCTCTGGCGCGACGTCCTTCACAGCCTGTCCAGGTTCTGGCAGATCGACTTGCTGTACCGAGCCAACGCGAAGCACCAGCCCGAAT
>DATFOP010000198.1:0-2788 GCA_035265505.1 Propionibacteriaceae bacterium
ATCGGCACCTCGAAGTCGGGGTTCAGGTCAACGAAGATACGCAACTGGTCAGCGAGCCACGCAAGGGTGACTTCGTCGTCACCCTTGCGTGTCTCGAGCTCTTCGATCCCCCGATCGGTGAAGTACATCGTCAGGCGAAGGCCGCGTCGAGCAGCGCACGTTGCTGCGCCTCGTGGACCTTGGCCGATCCGACCGATGGTGCGGAGGAGGGGGGTCGGGTGATCGGCGTCAGTGACCACTCGCGCTCCGGAAGCTGCTCCGCCAACGCCTCGGTCAAGTTCAGTGCCATGAAGGGCCAGGCGCCCTGGTTAGCCGGCTCATCTTGGACCCAGCGGATCTCGTGCACGTTGTCGAAGGACGCGAGCTGATTGGCCAGTTGCTTGGCAGGCAGGGGATAGAGCCTCTCCAGCGGAACGATCGCCACGCTGCCTTCCTTGCCGGCCTGGCCGCGACGGCTCACCAAGTCCCAGCGGACCTTTCCGGTGCACAAGATCACCGATGTCACCTTGCTCGGGTCTTCGATGGTGCGGTCCGGTAACACGGGGCGCCAGCTGCCAGTGGTGAAGTCCTCCGGCATCGAGACCCCCAGGCGATTCCGCAGCATGGACTTCGGGGTAAAGATGATCAACGGCCGGTGCATCTGGCCGAGTGCCTGTTGCCGCAGCAGATGGAAATGGCTGGCCGGTGTGGACGGCTGCGCGACGGTGAACGCGTCCTCGGCGCTCAACTGAAGCCAGCGCTCGATTCGCCCGGACGAGTGATCGGGCCCTTGGCCCTCATAGCCGTGCGGCAGCAACAGCACCACGCCCGACTTCTGAGTCCACTTCGCCTGCCCCGAACTGATGAACTCGTCGATGATCGTTTGCGCGCCATTGGCGAAGTCGCCGAACTGGGCTTCCCACAGAACCAATGCCTCCGGACTGGCAACCGAATAGCCGTATTCGAAGCCCATGGCGGCGAACTCGCTGAGCAACGAGTCGAAGACATGGAACTTAGCCTGATTCTCGTCGAGGTGCTTGAGCGGCACCCACGACTCGCCGGTGGCCCGGTCGACGATGGCGGCGAAGCGCTGCACAAAGGTTCCTCGCCGGGTATCCTGACCGGTCAGCCGAACGGTCCGGCCTTCGGCCAACAGCGAGCCCAATGCCAAGATCTCGCCGGTGGCCCAGTCGATCGGCCCCTGGGTTATCGCGGCGGCTCGCCGCTGCAACTGCGGCATCACCTTGGGATGCACGGTGAAGCCCTCGGGGAACGTCGTGTGCGCGTCCGCGATCTTCTTCAACATCTCGACGGTGATCGCGGTGCCGTGCTTGGCCGCCGACTTCCTGGGATACGCCGGCACGGCCGTGTAGGCCTCTGACGCATCCGGCGCTTGCACATCCCGGACCTCAGTGAAGACGCTCTCCAGGCGCTTCTGGAAGCGGGCCATCACGGCCTCCGCGTCCTCCACGGTGATGTCACCGCGCCCGATGAGTGCTTCGGTGTACAGCTTTCGGACAGACCGCTTCTTCTCGATCAGGTCGTACATCCGCGGCTGGGTGAAGCTCGGATCATCGCCCTCGTTATGTCCGCGCCGACGGTAGCAGACGATGTCGATCACGACGTCTTTGTTGAATTCCTGCCGGAAGGCGAAGGCCAGCCGGGCCACCCGGATGCAGGCCTCCGGATCGTCCCCGTTCACGTGGAATATCGGCGCCTGGATCATTCGCGCAACATCGGTGCAATACATCGAGGAGCGTAGTTCGGTCGGCGATGTGGTGAAGCCCACCTGGTTGTTCACGATGACGTGGATCGTGCCGCCCGTACGGTAGCCGCGCAGCTGCGACAGGTTGAGCGTCTCAGCCACAACGCCCTGGCCGGCGAACGCCGCGTCGCCATGCAGCAGCACAGGCAGCACGGGAAACTCGCCGCCCCGGTCCAGGATGTCCTGCTTGGCCCGGGCGATGCCCTCAAGCACCGGGTTGACGGCTTCGAGGTGGCTCGGATTGGCGGCGACCGAGGTCTTGATCGTCGCTCCGCTGAGCCCGGTGAACTCGCCCTCCGAGCCGAGGTGGTACTTCACGTCGCCAGACCCCTGGACGGTGCGCGGGTCGATGTTGCCCTCGAACTCCCGGAAGATCTGGGCGTACGACTTGCCCACGATGTTGGCCAGCACGTTGAGACGACCGCGATGCGGCATGCCGATGCAGACCTCTTCCAGCCCTGCCTCGGCCGCCTGCTCGCAGACTTCGTCGAGCAGTGCGATGGCTGACTCGCCGCCCTCCAGGCTGAACCGCTTCTGCCCGACAAACTTCGTCTGCAGGAAGGTCTCGAAGATCTCGGCCTCGTTGAGCTTGTCCAACGTTCGAAGGTGCTCCTCGCGGGGCAACGACTCATGCGGCCGCTCGACCCGATCCTGGATCCACTTGCGCTGGACCGGCTCCTGCATGTGCATGTATTCGATGCCGATCGTGCGGCAGTAGGAGTCGCGCAGGATGCCCAAGATCTTGCGCATCTTCAGTCGTCCCTGGCCGCCCGCGAACGAGCCGGTCGGGAACTCGCGGTCCAGATCCCACAGCGTCAGGCCGTGGCTCTGCACGTCGAGATCGTGGTGGCCGCGCTGGCGGTACTCCAGCGGATCTGTGTCGGCCATCAAGTGGCCGCGCACCCGGTAGGAGTTGATCATCTCCAGGATGCGGGCCTCCTTCGGGATCTGGTTCTCGTGATCGGCCGTCACATCTTGGGCCCAGCGGATCGGCTCGTACGGGATCCTCAACGACCCGAAGATGTCGTCGTAGAACCCGTCCTC
>DATFOP010000199.1:0-3021 GCA_035265505.1 Propionibacteriaceae bacterium
CTGGGTGAGGGCCTGGCCAAAGTCGGGCACGACGTCGTGGTGGGCACTCGGGATCCGGCACGCACGCGGGCGCGAGACGAGTGGGGCGCAACGTCGTTATCACTCGCCAGCTACGGCCAGATTGGTGTTGGCGCCGATCTATTCATCAACGCCACCAGCGGAGATGTGTCCCTCGAGGCCCTGCAGGCCGTCGGAGACGAGGCGCTGGCCGGGAAGGTACTGATCGACGTCTCGAACGCCCTGGACCGTTCCAGCGGCTTCCCGCCAACCCTCTTCGTCTGCAACACCGACTCGCTGGCCGAGCAAGTGCAGCGCGCCTTTCCCCGCACAAAGGTGGTCAAGGCCTTCAACACCATGACGGCTGCGGTCATGGTCAACCCCGGCGCCGTCGGCGGAGGAGATACGACGGTTTTCGTGGCGGGCAATGATGCCGACGCCCGTGCCACCGTGGCTGCGGTGGCAACAGCTCTGGGCTGGACCGATGTGATGGATCTTGGCGACCTGACCGCCGCCAGGGGTCTGGAGATGTGGGTCTCGTTATGGCTGCGGCTGCTCATGGCGCTCGGCGGCCCGATGTTCAACATCAAGGTCGTGCGCTGAGTCCACCCCGTCAGTGGAACCCGGCGGTCCGGCGACGGGCCGGGGATTCTTGAGAAACAGAGCCAGTACGGCCGCCACGATGGCCACCCCCGCGCCAACCGCGAACGACGTGTTCAGACCACTCGCCAGCGCATCCACCTGAGGCTGTCCGCTCGACAGCAGACTGGCCGCACGAGCAGCCATGATCGCGACCAAGAAAGCCGTCGCGGCGGCGCCTGCCACCTGCTGCAGCGTGGCCATGATCGCGCTGCCGTGAGAGTAAAGCGACGGTGGCAACGGATTGAGGCCAGTGGTGAACGTTGGAGTAAGCAGGCACGCAAGGCCGAGCGCCAAGATCATGTGAGTTCCGATCAAGAACCAGACTGGCGTGTTCTGATCGACCGTCGTCCAGGCGAGCATCATCGCCGCAATCAGCGCTGCGCCGGGTGGAACCAGCACTCTCGGCCCGTGCCGGTCGAAGATCTTGCCGACGGCCGGTGCCAGCAAACCCATCAGCAAGCCACCAGGCAGCAACAACGCACCCGTCGCCAAGGAACTCAGGCCCCGGACGCTCTGCAGATAGATCGGCAGCAGGATGAAGGCCCCCAGCATCGCCCCCATGGCCAGGCACAGGATGAGCAAGCTGAGGCTGTACATGCCGATCTTGAAGACCCGAAGGTCCAGGAAGGGATCCGCGTGCCGCTGCAGCCGGACCTGACGCCAGCCGAATGCCAGCAGGCACACGAAGCCAACAGCCAGGGAGACCACGGCTACCCCAATTCCGGCACCCGAACTGGCGCCGATTTTGCTGAAGCCGTACACGATGCCCCCGAATGCCGGGATGGACAGCAGCACCGACACGATGTCCAACCGCTGGTTACCCTGCTCACCGACGTTCACCAGGCTGCGCGCACCGATGATCAAGGATGCGAGCGCAACCGGCAACACGAGCAGGAAGAGGTAGCGCCACGGCAGGAACTGCAAGATCAGACCGGACAAGGTCGGCCCGATCGCCGGTGCCACCGAGATGGCGATGCTGACGTTCCCCATGACGACCCCTCGGCGCTCGATTGGCGTCAGGGTCAGAATCGATGTCATCAGGAGCGGCACCATGATCGCGGTGCCCGAGGCCTGGATGATGCGGGCAATGAGCAGCAACCAGAAGCCCGGGGCCAAGCCGGCCACAAGCGTGCCGAGGCAGAACAGCGACATCGCGAGCAGGAAGACCGTTCGGGTGGGGACGCGTTCGAGCAGGAAGCCCGTGGTCGGGATTACCACGGCCATGGTCAGCAGGAATGCGCTTGTCAACCATTGAACAGTGCTGGCGGAGATGCCGAGGTCCACCATCAGCCTCGGCAGGGCTACAGCCATGATCGTCTCATTGAGAATCACCACAAAGGCAGCAACCAGCAGGGTGGCGATGACGGTGCGCGCGTGAGCTGGCAGCGCCGGCTTGGCGGTCGCTTCGACGGTGGTCACGATGTCGTCCCTACTGCTAGACGCGGATTTCCAACGGTAGACCGTTGCACCGACAAGAACTCATCGATTTCTCCGCCAGCGGACATCGCGCTCACCGGACCGGTCAGCCGTCATCGCGATCGATTAGCGTCGACTCATGGCCAAAGGCAATGACAAGAAGGACAGCAATAAGCAGCCGAAAGTGTCCGGCAAGGTCTACGAGGCCGAGATGTTCCGACTGCAGACCGAGCTGGTGAAGCTACAGGAATGGACCAAGACCACCGGTGTCCGGATCGTCGTGGTCTTCGAAGGCCGAGACGCCGCCGGCAAGGGCGGCACGATCAAGCGAATCAGCGAGTATCTCAACCCGCGGGTCGCCCGGGTCTCCGCATTGCCGACACCGACGGAGCGTGAGAAAGGTCAGTGGTACTACCAGCGCTACATCGCCCAGCTGCCGGCCAAGGGCGAGATCGTGCTCTTCGACCGCTCCTGGTACAACCGCGCCGGCGTGGAGAAAGTCATGGGCTATTGCACGCAACAGGAGTATGTGCGATTCATGCACCAGACACCGATCTTCGAACAAATGTTGATCGACGACGGCATCCTGCTGCGCAAGTACTGGTTTTCGGTGTCCGATGCCGAGCAACTCAGGCGCTTCCGGTCTCGTCACGCGGACCCGATGCGGCGATGGAAACTGAGCCCGATGGATCTGGAGTCCATCAACCGCTGGGAGGACTACTCGCGCGCCAAGGACGAGATGATGGTGCACACCGACACCAAAGTGAGCCCCTGGTTCGTCGTCGAATCCGACATCAAGAAACACGCGCGACTCAATATGATCAACCACCTGCTGTCGACGATCCCGTACGAGGAGGTGCCGGCACCAGACGTCAAACTCCCGCAGCGCCTCACGTCGACCAACAACTACGAGCGCCCGCCGCGCGAGCTATCCACGTACGTGCCGGACTACGCCGCCAATCTGAT
>DATFOP010000200.1:0-5724 GCA_035265505.1 Propionibacteriaceae bacterium
CCTTACCCTCGACGTGCGGATAGTCGCACACAAGCCGCCACTCCGCGTCCGAGAGGCCTCGAAGGTAGCGTTGAGGCGTGAACCCGACTTCCGATCTGGCCGTTAGCGACCTCAGAACCGGTGGCCGAGTGCTCCCCATCATGCGCTGGGGCACACCCGTGATGCACGCCAAGACCAGGCCCGTAGAGGAGTTCAATGAGGAACTGCACCAGCTGATCCGGGACATGTTCGCCACCATGTACGCCGCTGAGGGGGTCGGTTTGGCCGCTACCCAAGTAGGGGTCGATCTCGCGGTCTTCGTCTTCGACTGCCCAAACGCCGACGAGGTGCGCCAAGTCGGTACCGTGTGCAACCCGGAGGTTGTCCTGCCCGAAGGCAAGGAGCGGAAGCTCGAGGCGTCCGATGAGGGCTGCTTGTCCCTCCCGGGCGCTTACCTGGAGCTCGCTCGCCCAGATCAAGCAATCTGCCGAGGCCAGGATGCCCTGGGTCAGCCGGTCGAGGTGCACGGTAAAGGTCTGCTGGCCCGCTGCCTCCAGCACGAAACTGATCATCTGAATGGCATCGTCTTCGGCGACCGGCTATCCGGACGAGCGCGAAAAAAGCTCTACCTTCTTCATTCGGAAGCCGCCGACAGTTATCCCAGCGATTGGCCGGTCACGCCTCGCGTACCGGCGGAGAGCGGGCCCAGCACGTAGCAGGCGATCGCCGACGCGGCCGCGACATTGAGCGAGTCGATGCCGGCAGACATCGGGATCTTCGCGCGCAGCTCTGCACCTCCCGTCCACGCGGCCGACAAGCCGCCGCCTTCGGCACCCAGCAGGATGGCCACCCGTTCCTCGGGCCCGAGTTCGGAATGGACGCTCTCCAGGTCGACAGCGTCAGGGGTAAGCGTCAAAGCCACGGTCCGGAAGCCGGACTGACGTAGCAGAGCCGGACCATGTGCCCAATCACTGAGCCTTGCCCAGGGCAGGGAGAACACCGCACCCATGCTCACCTTGATCGACCGCCGGTAGAGCGGGTCTGCGGCTCGCGGAGCAAGGATCACGCCGTCCCAGGCCAGGCCGGCCGCGTTCCGGATGATCGCGCCGATGTTCGTGTGATCAACCACGTTCTCGACGACCACGACTCGATCAAAGGTCAGCAGGTCCTCCAGCCGATGACGCTGTTCACGGTGCAGCGAGGCGAGGGCACCGCGATGGACGTGAAAGCCGGTCACCGCTTCGACCAGCTGTTCGGTCATGAGGTAGATCGGCACGTCCGGCCAGCGGTGAGTGATGTCGGCCAGCCCGGGCAACCAGCGCTCAGCGAGCAGAAATGACCGTGGCCGATAGCCGGCCTGCACCGCGCGCCGAATCACCTTGTCGCCTTCGGCGATGAATAGCCCTTGCTCGGTCTCCAACAGCTTGCGCAGGGTGACATCCCGCAACCTGACGTAGTCGCTCAGCCGGGAATCGCTCGCTTCCTCAATCGGAACGATCGGCACCGCGTTAGTCTATGCAATACCTGAGCCTTGATTCCCAATATTCAAGGCCTTAGCCTTGCTAAGTGCCGTTCGTTCTGACGGTTGACCAGATCCAGTCCCGTGCTCAGCAGGACCTCGTGGACGTCACGCTCGCCCAGCATGGCGGGGTCGAGACATTGCTTCCCTTCACCCGTACGGTCGGCGACGAATTCCAAGGCCTGCTAGCCAGCCCGGCGTCAGTGGTGGATGTCACGCTGGGCCTCATGCGTACCGTCACTTGGCACGTAGGGATCGGAATCGGGGCTGTCCAGCAGCCGCTGCCATCCGATGTCCGGCAAGCCAGGGGGCCAGCATTCCTCGCTGCGCGCAGTGCGGTCGACGCGGCCAAGAAGGAGCCGACCCACCTGAGTGTGCAGTCGGTCCCTGATCGCGTCGAAGTGCGGGACGTCGAAATCACCTTTCGGCTGCTCATCGCGCTGCAGCAGCGCCGCTCCACACTCGGCTGGGAGGCGGCCGACCTCATGGATCGGGGGGTCAGCCAGGCAGCAGCCGCCAGCACGCTCGAGATCACCAGGCAGGCCCTCAGCCAGCGCCTCCAGGCAGCTCACTGGTCCCTGGACCGGGAAGCCCGCCCAGTGCTCGCCCGACTGTTGGCCCGGGCAGAGAAGGCAACGACCCCGGATTCGCCGTCGAAGGAGCTGCGGGCGTGAACACCACGGCCGTGATTGCCATGGGCCTCTGGACGGTGCTGAGCGCTGGGACCATCCCCCTCTGGTTTCCCTCCGGATCACCCGCCCGCCAACCCCTGCTGGCGCGGCCAGCCCTGCTGGTCGCAATCGTCGCCGTCGTCACCGTCGGCACAGGGATTGTGGCCCTGCTCGCCGGATTGGCTTCCCCGTTGGTCGGGGACTGGACCTGGCTGGGCTATGCCGTGGCGGTTTTCGCCGCATTTGCCTGCGGCGGGCCGCTGACGTCGTGCTTGCTGTCGCTGGCCGATGCCAGTTCGCGTCCGGGTACACCTCGGGTCCAGCGGACGATCCTCCATGGCGGTTCCTGGATAGGCGCGCTGGAGCGGCTGACCATGGCGGCGTCGATCTTGAGCGGATTCCCGGCCGGTATCGCGGTCATCGTGGCGGTCAAGGGCCTGGGCCGCTATCCCGATCTGAAGGCTGGCCAGGGATCAGGCGCTGCGGAGCGCTTCATCATCGGTACGTTCGCAAGCCTGGGATGGGCAGCGGCGTGCGCCGGAGTCGGCCTCCTCCTAGTCTGAGCCGGTGGCCTCGTCTGCGATCGGACCTTCGCTCGGCACGCTGAGCTGGTTGCCCGCACATGATCATGCTGAACTTCTGGCACCAGTGGTCAGCGACGCCATCTCGCGACACCAGCTCAGGTGTTTCGTCGCCGCGATCGATCCCACGCTTGCCGACACGGCGGCCTTTTGCGAGAGCTACCAGGTGCCGCTGGGAGTGTCGGCGAACTGCGTCGTGGTCGCCGGCCGCCGAGCTGAGAGCGTCACCATGGCGGCGTGCCTAATCCTCGCGACCGACAGAGCCGACGTCAACAAGACGGTCCGCCGACACCTCGACGTGCGAAAGATCTCGTTCGCCGACATGGCCGAGGCGGTGTCGCTGACTGATATGGCCTACGGCGGCATCACTCCGATAGGCCTGCCGCCCGGCTGGCCGATTCTGATCGATGATCAGGTCGCTGCGTGCCCGTGGATAGTGATCGGCAGCGGTATCCGGGGCAGCAAGATCGCCATCCGCGGCGGCGATGTTGCCGAACTCCCGAGTGCCCGGGTGCTCAAGGTCGCTCATCCCTCGGCTCCCTGACCTGTCGAACGGGCAGCCGCTACTGTCGCAGGCTGACGATCGCCGCCACACCGACCGCGACGATGATGACCCGGTAGATCATCGCGGGTAGCTTTCGTCCGACCCGACCGCCGACCTGAGCTCCGAGCACCGATCCGACCGCAATCGTGGCGGCGGCACCCCAATCGATCCGTGCGTCTGGCTGGCCACCGGGAACTATCGAGATGATCACGAATAGAATCCCCGCGACGCCGTTCACGATCAGCGCCAAGACGTTCTTCAGCGCGTTGATCCGGGGCAACGTCTCGACCAGTCCGATGCCCATCACACCGAGCAGCAGAACCCCTTGGGCCGCCCCGAAGTAGCCGCCGTACACGCCGGTGATCAGCACCGCGATCCATAGCCAGATGGCTCCGTGCGGCGCCGGCTGCGCTGAGCCCAGACGTACTCGCCGGAACGCAATCCAGCGAGACACGGTGGGCTGAACGATGACCAGAAGGCAGCCGATGCCGATCAATACCGGCACAATCGCGTTGAACGCCGACGACGGGAGCCACAGCAGCAGTCCGGCACCGGCGATCCCGCCCAGCAGCGAGGCGGTGCCCAATCGCCACACACGTTGGCGCTGTCCGTCAAGCTCCGGCCGCATCGAGAGGGCACCGGATAGCGAACCGGGCGCCAGCCCCACCGTGTTGGACATGTTCGCCGTCACCGGCGGTACTCCCAGAGCCAGCAAGGTCGGAAATGTGATCAAGGTTCCCGACCCGACCACGGTGTTGATCAAGCCCGCAGCTGCCCCGGCCCCCAACAGGGCCACCAGGTCGAGCCAGGTCACTGCCGAGTGTTCGGCTCCACCGGTGCGGTGTAGGGCGAGCGCTCCACGTCGGGCTGGCCGTCCTCGGCATGACCGTTCGGCGCAGCGGAGACCGCCGGCTGCTGGTGTGCCCCCCGCAACGCTGACAGATCGGCGCGAACCGGATTGTCGAGCTCCCTGGCGGCCTGGATGGCTTCGTCCACGGTCCGCTGAGCCCGCGCCTCCTCCTCGGCATTCTGCTTGTCGATCTCGCTTTGCACGTCAATTTCCGGGGGCTTGGTGAACTCGCCTTTGGCGACTGCCGGAATCGCGGAGCTGACAGAGCCTGCCGCGCTTCCCAAACCCTTGAGAGCGTCGTTCAGCTCGCTGGGAACGATCCAGACCTTGTTCGCATCTCCGCGAGCGATCGTCGGCAACATCTGCATGTACTGGTAGGCCAACAGGGCCTGATCAGGCTGGCCGGCGTGGATGGCGTTGAAGACCGTGGTGATGGCCTGGGCCTCGCCTTCGGCGCGGAGCATCTGCGCCTGCCGATCGGCTTGGGCGCGCAGCACCGCGGCTTCCCGATCACCTTGCGCCCGCAGGATCGCGGATTCCTTCTCACCGCCGGCAGAGAGAATCTGCGACTGCCGCTGACCGTCGGCCAGCAGCACCGTCGCTCGCCGGTCCCGTTCGGCTCGGGCGCCCTTCTCCATCGCGTCGCGGATCGTGGCGGGTGGCTCGATGGCCCGCAGCTCCACCCGGTTGACCTTGATCCCCCACTTGCCGGTCGCCTCGTCGAGGACGACCCGCAGCTGCTGGTTGATCTGCTCGCGGCTGGTGAGGGCCTGCTCGAGATCGAGGCCGCCGATGATGTTGCGGAGGGTTGTCATGGTGAGTTGCTCGATGGCCTGGACATAGTTCTGCGCCTCGTAAGCGGCTCGCACCGGATTGATGATCTGGAAGTAGATGACCGAGTCAATGTTGACCATCAAGTTGTCTTCGGTGATCACGCCCTGCGGGGGGAACGGGACAACGTTCTCCCGCATGTCGATGTTGTACCGCACCTTGTCCAGTACCGGCACGACCAGATGTGGGCCTGGCTCCAGCGTGCGGTGGAACTTGCCGAGCCGCTCCACCAGCCCCACCCGCTGCTGCCGAATGACCCGGACTGCATTGGCAATGAAGAAGATCACCGCCAGCGCGATGACCAGCGCGACGATCAATGACGCAATGTCCACGTTCTTCCTATCTCTTCGCGCACTACCGTTAAGGCAGTGCACCGTGCTTGGGGTACACCACGGCGATGGCTCCGTCGATCTCGTAAACCTCGATCTCCGTGCCTTGTTGGATGACCACGTCGGAGATATATGGACGCGCTGTCCAGCTCTGCCCGTCCACCTTGATCTCGCCCCCGTGCCGGTCGATCTGTGACACCGCGACACCGCTGCTTCCGACCAGCTTGGCCGTCGACGAGCGGTAACCGGGCATGTTGCGGACTCGCCTGAGCAGTGTGGGTCGCAGCAACAGCAGCATGAGGACCGACACGGCGGCAGCGGTCAGGATCTGCAGCCACCACAGACCGGGTGTGAGGACCGCGACGCCTGCGCCGGCAAGGGCACCGACGGCAAGCATGATCAGCACCAGGTCGAGGGACA
>DATFOP010000201.1:0-3837 GCA_035265505.1 Propionibacteriaceae bacterium
TACATCGACTGCTCCAAGGTGCCACTTACCTACTACCCCGACCTGGTCTCCGACGTCATCAACCGCACCGAGAGCGCCACTCCACAGGGCCACACCTATGAGGTGATGCGCCTCGCCATACTCGCGCAGCAGGAAGCCACAAGGAGCGGCTTCGCTCAGTGAGCCAAACAAGCCGCTCGGCCGTCACCCAGCCGCGCCGCCGAACTCACCGCGGATTACGTCGAGGCCAGCTATAGGTTTCGGGAGCTGAAGGGCGGCAACTGGCTGCCTGAGCGCGCAACCCAACGAGGACCCGCAGCGGCATAGCGGGCTCTGGCGGCGCCGGCAAGTTGGTTGTTACCGTTGCTCAACAGCCCGCACGAGGACGTGTAGCCGCGCGGCGGCAGAAAGGCTGGAGCCATGCCGGAGAAGAAGGTCGAGAGAACGCGGCCGGACACCGGCGGAGTGATCCACCCGGAAGGCGACCGAAGCGCGGTGCGGGTGCCGGAAACTGACGACCTCGCCGGGGTCGGCCCACTCGGCATCACGGTCGTGGTCCACGAGGACCACGACTTCAAGCCGCCGAAAGGTCGAATGGGGGCAACCGTCTCGCTGGGCGTGTCGCAGTCCATCGACAACACCGAGGGCGGCGTCTCCCGGACGTTCTTCCCGCAGATCATGACGGCGTTCGGAGTCGGCGACGCCGCCCTCGGACTGCTGAACGCGATCGGGATGTTCGCCCGGATGCTGTTCGGTCCGATTTGGGCCCTCGCGGCGGACCGGTTCGGCCGCAAGCTGATCTTGCTGATCGTCACCGGTGCGTGGGGCTTGTGGACGATTGCCACCGGTTTCGCCCAGACCTGGACGCAGCTGCTGATCCTCTACACGATTGCGCTGATCGGCACAGTGGCCGCGGAGCCGATCTTGAACGGGCTGCTCGGCTCGCTGTACCACAGCAGCGAGCGCGGGAAGGCGTTCGGCACGGTGCGCGGCGTCTCCTCCGCGCTCGGCATCGTCCTGACTCCGCTGTTGGGGCAGCTCGGCGGGAACCCGGACGGCTGGCGGTACGCCATGTTCGCGATGGGCGGCCTGTCGATCTTGTCGGGCCTGCTGATCTTGCTGTTCGTGCACGAGCCGAAGCAAGTCTCGCATGAGGACACCGCGGAGCTGAAGTCCGAGGCCGGGATGTTCCGGCTCAGGGACGCCGCGAAACTGTTCAAAATCCCGACCCTGGCGTTGATGGCCCCGATGCTGCTCTTCGTCACCTCTCTGATCTTGTTCGGTTTTATTGGGACCTACTGGGCCCGCAACCTCGGCTACGGCGTGACCAACGCCTCCTACCTCTACACCGTCATGACGATCGGCATGACCATCTCGGCCTTCCTCGGCGGCTTCCTCGGAGACCTGTTCGCCCGTTGGTTCCACGACAAGGGCCGGATCATGCTCTTCCAGATCTATGCGCTGCTCTTCGCCGCGAGCACCTACGCCATGATCGCCTGGGCCGGAGTGTTCGACCCCGACGTCGCGCCCGGGACCGACGGCGCCGTCACCAACACCCCGAGCATCACGTACTACGTGATTGTGTTCATCACCGGGCTGATCTTCTCGTGGGGCTTCTCCGGGTGCGTGCTGCCCATGGTGTCGCGCGTCTGCCCCAAGCAGCTATCGGCCACGTCGTTCGCCGTGCTGTTCTCTCTCGTCCAGGGACTGATCACCGCAATTTACAGCCTGACCGCTGGGGCCATCTCACAGGCGATAGGCAACCTGCAGCTCACGTTGGTGCTCTTCGTGCCGATCCCATACGTGCTGAACGCTATCTACTGGACCGTGTTCTACAAGTTCTACCCCAAGGACTCGGCACTGCAGCACGAACGCTCGGAGCTCATCGAGCAGGGCAGGTTCTGATCCATGCCGCAAGATCGGGTTCGGCTCGGGATCATCGGGCTCGGCGCCGAGGGGGGCCTGTACGCCACCCTGCTGGCCGAGGACAAGGTGCCGGGCATGCGCCTCGCGGCCATCTGCGACGTCCTCCCCGAGAAGAAGGAGGCTGCCGACGCCTACGGTGTCCCGTTCTACGCCGACTACGCCGAGATGGTTATGTCGGGCCAGGTCGATGCCGTCGTCACCACGGTGCCCCACTACCTGCACCCGGAGATGGGCATATACGCCCTCGACCACGGGGTGCACGCCCTCGTCGAGAAGCCCATCGGGGTCTACACCAAGCAGGCCCGGGAGCTCATCGACGTCGCGGCCACCAAGCCGAAGCTCACGTTCGGCGTCTTCTTCAACCAGCGCACCAACCCGCTCTACCGGGACCTGAAGGCCCTGCTGGGGTCGGGCGAACTCGGCGCCCTGCGCCACACTTCCTGGATCATCACCACGTGGTGGCGGCCGCAGGGCTACTACGACCAGTCCGAGTGGCGGGCGACCTGGGGCGGCGAGGGCGGCGGTGTGCTGGTGAACCAGGCTCCGCACCAGCTCGACCTGTGGCAGTGGATCTGTGGCGTGCCGAAGAGCGTGGTCGCGAAGTGTGCGTACGGCTTCCGACGCAACATCGCCGTCGAGGACGAGGTGACTGCGATGGTCGACTTCGGCGACGGCGCCACCGGCACGCTCACCACCTGTACGCACGACTTCGTAGGCACCGACCGGCTGGAGATCCTCTGCGACGGCGGCAAGGTCGTCGTCGACGGGTCCCAACAGGTGACCGTCAGCCGGTTGACAAAGCCCGAGCAGGAGATCAGCGACTCTATGGACCCCGACGCGGTACGCCGGCTGTTCACCGGCCAGCTCGACACCGACGAGTACGTCAGCACCGACATCCAGGAGTACGGCAGCGTCTGGGGGGCCCAGCACGCCGAGGTGCTTCGCAACTTCGCCGCCGCGGTGCGGGGCGAGGAAGAGCTGCTGGCTCCGGGCAGGGAGGGGATCCATGGTGTCCGGCTGGCTAACGCCATCCATCTGTCCAGCTGGCTGGGGCAGGAGGTCTCGATCGAGAACTTCGACGAGGACCGCTACCTCGCCGAGCTGAACCAGCGCATCGAGGCCGAAGGCCGGTTCCCCACCCGCGCATGAGCGGTACGACCAAGTACACGACCACGACAAGGGGGCGACCACCATGGCGGTTCTCGGCGTGCAGTTGATGATGCTGAGGGACAGGATCAACGAGAAGGGCATGTTCGGAGTTCTCGAGCAGGTCCGAGAGCTCGGCCTTGACGCAGTCGAGGTCTCTCAGGTCGCCATGACCGACGAATTGATCGCCGACCTCGAGCGGGGGACGAAGGACCTGGGGACTGATGTGGGCGCCATGTCTGCGGCTCTCCACCCTCCCGGTAACGGATTCATCTTGGCCGACGAGTTCGACCGCGCCGTCGAGGCCTGCACGCGCACCGGCTGCCGCTTCTTGCGCATCGGCATGATGCCGTTCGAGGCGATGGTCAGCCAGGAAGCCTGCGAGGCGTGGGCCGCCGAGGTGCAGCCCTACGCCGCGCGGCTGGCCGAGCAGGGCATCACGCTGTGTTACCACAACCACCACGTCGACCTCATCCGGTTCGGCGAAGAGCGCATCTTCGACATCGTCCGCCGGGTGGCCCCGTCGCTCTACTTCGAGGTGGACCTGCACTGGGTGCAGCGCGGCGGCATGGCTCCGCTCGACATGCTGAAGGCCTACACCGGGGTCTGCAAGCTGATCCACCTGAAGGACTACCGGGTGATCCCCTTCCCGGCCGACGCCCTCGCCCGGCGCGACGAGATGACCCAGCAGGAGTTCTACGACGTCTTCACCAACCTGGTGCAGTTCGCCGAGGTGGGCCAAGGCAACATGAACTGGCCCGAACTGCTGCCGGCCGGCGAGGCTGC
>DATFOP010000202.1:0-5295 GCA_035265505.1 Propionibacteriaceae bacterium
TCACCGGCATTATCGACTGGGCGGAGACCTCTTGGGGCCCGGCCGACCTGGACGTCATGCACTCCCGGACCAACTTCGCCGTGCTGCACAGCATCGACCAGGCGTACGAGTTCAGTGCGGCCTACGCCCGGCACGGCGGGACTGTCGACCCGGACCCGGAAGCGCAGCGGTTCTGGGCGGTCAGCGACATCCTCGGCTTTCTGCCCGACCCGCGGCCAATTCTTCGCGCCCTGATGGTGATCCGACCTGAGCTAACCGCCGACGTAGTCCGCGACCGCCTCGAACAATTCCTGGCAGACACGCTGGAGACATAGCTGCGTCATGCGGAGGATGCTCGGGCGCTCTGAGCCGACAAACGCAAGCTGACTAGACATTACAGTCTGCCTGAGGAGTTGCGCAGCGCGAAGATCGACCGTGGAGAGAGGGTCGTTGGTGGGGTAGAGACTACTCCTTTACAAGGATAGAAAAGGCTTGCCATTGATCCGGACAGTAACGATCCCCGCTTAGTTCGTAACAGGGCCACAGTTGCCATGTGCCGGGGCTGTCGAGGATGATTCGGCCGTCTGCGTTGGTCGTTTCCCCAGGCGCCAGAACTTGATTCGCGCTAATCTCCTTGTCCTTATTCATGTCGTCGGGATTACGCACTCCGACAAACGTGTATGCCAGTTCAATAGGTTTGTCTTCGACGTTTGTCAATGAGTAGCGGACGGTCACTGTATCCCCCAGTAAAGGAGGTTCCGGATCACGACGGCTTACGGCCTCAAGTCCCGTCAGCCTAATCCCATCCGGGCTGGTCTTGGGGGTCGGATCAACCTCGATACCGCCGCCCGCCTCGGTCGTAACCCGCCCGTCGGCAGCGTCCTCGTTGGTCGAAGGAGTTCTTTGCAAGATGGCAACTGTGGCGACGATCAGCATGAGCATGAGCGCCACGCCGCCACCGACTCCCACCAAAATCCGCGCCCGTGTGGAGAGCCGTTGGCGCGGCTCGCCCGGTGGTTCCTTCCGCTCCGACTCCAGCCCAGCCATGGCGGATGTGTCGAAAGCTGTCGGCGATTCGGTGGGCCTATGACTCTGGTGCGTCAGCCCCGGTCGTCCAGAAGGCTCCTGAGCCGTGGTGCCCTGTCCTGCCGCCCCTGCAGGTGTTTCCAATAGAGTTTCTTCCTCCTGTGCCGTCCGCACGTCGGCGAGGGTCGTCTCCAAGACCTTCAGGAGCCTGCTGGTGTCGTACTCAAAGCGGCTCGGGCTGAGTTCGAGAGCTTGACGACGCACGACCCCGGCCAGACCAGCCGGCAGTTCATCGGCACGAGGCATGTTTGCGCCATCAACCAAGATCGGAATAATCCGGACGTTCCGCGTTAAGGCAGCCTCGATCTCCAAGCGCACAAAGTCATCGGGGTCATCAAGCCGCCGACGCCCGTGCACATCGGTGATCGTGAGCCACTGATCACCGATCAGCGCCAACAGCACGTCGCAGGAACCGACCGCCCTAGTGATCATCTGCACGAAGTCGTCGCCCAATTCGATCGAGTCGACGTCTTTGAAGACTTGCTTAGGACTAAAGCGCTCTGCGAGTCGGTCGAACAGCCAGCCGGCCGGGTAGGCGGTCTCCTCCCGTCGATAGCTGATGAATATCCGACCCGTCGATCCTGCGGCGGGTTCAGCCATCGCCCTCACCTCGACCCTGCCCGCCGCACGCAGCGGCGAGGCCATATGCGAGCAACCCTACGACGACCGGCAACGCAGAGGGGCAGCTCGCCTGACCCAGGACACCAAATTTCCAGCCGGTAGCCGTCACGACAAGTAGAGCACTCGAAGGCAGTCCGTGATACGTGCAAGGCGCGGTGTCCGTTGAGGTGGGTTTAGGTTCCTGACTGCCAGCGCGCCGCGCCACAAGCACGTGACGGTCTTCGGCAAGTGGTTCGGAACCCTAGTTCTTATTCCTCACGGTCGCGGTTGAGAACGATCAACAGACGCCAGCAGCCACCCCCGAGATTCGTTTTGCACCCCCGGCCCGGGGTGACGAGCCAAAGCAACCAAGCGGCAGAGAGGCCCTAGGTACTGGGGGTGTCGCGGCGTCCGGCAGGATAAGGGAGCGAGTGGTTATCCGGCCCGCTGACCTGTCGCCCGGAGGTGAAATTGAGCCAGCGCGAGGAAAGCGGCGCCGGGGACCCGAGCCCTGTGGGGGAGCCTGCTTCCGCGGCGGCCGCCCCTGATCTGTCGGCTTGGGCGCCGCTCCGGCAGCGAGCCTTCCGCTGGCTGTGGCCGGCAGTGGTGATCAGCTGGATCGGCACCTGGATGCAAACCGTCGGCGCCCAGTGGCTACTCATCGATGAGCCCAATGCGGCTCTGCTGGTCTCGTTGGTGCAGGCGGCGAGCACGCTGCCCGTCATGCTGCTCGCGCTACCAGGCGGTGTCCTGTCCGATTCTTTCGACCGGCGTTGGCTGTTATTCACGATTCAGTGCTACTTCTTCATCGTTGGCGTCCTGCTCACCGTGCTCACGGCCGCGGGGCTGATGCCGCCGGCTCTGCTGATTGGCTTCATCTTTCTCTTCGGCGCCGGGGCGGCTGTGCAGCTCCCTGGATGGGGGTCGCTTCTTCCGGAGCTGGTACCGAGGACCCAACTACGCGCGGCCTCCCGGCTGGATTTGGTTGGTGTCAATGTGTCGCGTGCCGCCGGGCCGGTCCTGGCTGGTGTGGTTATCGCGCATCTCGGCGGGGTACCGGTGGTCTTCGCGTTGAATGCGGCCTCCGTGGTCTTCCTCGCCATAGCGCTGCTCGTTTGGCGCCGCCCACAGCTCGAGGATCAGGGCCGTGAACGGTTTGTGCCAGCTCTGCGTGCTGGTGGCCGCTACGTCTGGCACGACCCCGTGGTGCGACGCATCTTGCTGCGGGTGATCATGCTCGTTGTGCCGGGGATGGCGCTCTGGGCCCTGCTTCCGCTGATCGCCAGTCAACGTCTGGGGCTGGGAGCCGACGGCTACGGCGCCCTGTTCGCTGGCCTCGGGGTCGGCGCCATCCTCGGAGCCGTGGTCCTCGGCTGGCTGAAAACGAGCCTGTCGACCAACGGCATTCTTGGCGCGGCCGGCGTCGTTTACGCCGCGGCGCAGGCGGTGATCATCTTGGTCCCCCCCAGCTTTGCCGCGGCGCTGGCCACCCTGGTTCTTAGCGGGCTGGCCTGGATGGCGGTGACCTCGACGCTGCAGGCCGAGCTGCAACTGGTCTTGCCGATGTGGGTCCGGGCCCGCGGCGTCGCGATCTACACGGTCACCTTTACGGGCTCGATGACCGCAGGCGCGATCCTCTGGGGACTGGTTGCGAACCGAATAGGCCTGCAGCCGGCCCTCCTCCTTGCCGCCGTTATCCTGCTCGCTGCGGTCGGTGCCGGATTGCTTTTGCGGGTACCGGAGACCGGCCATCTCGACCCGAGGACGGCCGTCTACTGGCCAGAGGCGCGACTGGCCTTTGACCCCGAGCCAGACGCCGGACCCGTCCTGATCACGGTCCACTACACCGTCGCTGCGGAACAGCAGCTGGCCTTCCTCCAGGCCATGGGGCAGCTCCGCCAATCTCGACTCCGCACGGGAGCGACGCGCTGGGAGCTGTACCGCGACGGTGAACAACCGGACCGATTCGTCGAGGTGTTTAGCGTCGCCTCCTGGGAGGAACACCTCCGCCAGCACGAGAGCCGCCTGACCGCAACGGACCAGACTGTCGAGGAAGCGGCGCTGGCGTTCTCTGACCCCCCGGCGAGGGCAGAGCATCTTCTTCCGCCGTAGCGCTCAACCGATATCACTGCGGTCCTGAGGCGGATCCCGCTATGCCTCTGCAGTGCCGGGAGCGCACGTAGCCACTCGAATTTCGTTCGATTGTGCAGCCCTGACAGCGCGGGTCAGGACCGATTCAGCATGGCACTTAGCCGTCGGTGCGCGTGCTCATCAGCCATGCGAGCATGTATGAACGACTATTGCCGTCGTCGATCCACTTGCTGTCAAGCTTCTCCGCGGTTGCTAGCGCCGCCTGCCGTTGCTCTTCCCCGGCCAGGGCGGCGTACATCAGCAGGTAGTCCCCGAACTTCTGGTCGAACTTGCCACCAGTTGCCTCGGCTACGTTCGCCTCAATCCGCCCCGGGTCACGGGCCAGGTAGGTGGAAGCGGGGCTCATGGGGATGACCAGGATGCCCAGCATCGCCGCTGGCTCCGGGGAGAACCAGGTTGCGTAGTCCCGCTTGCCCCCCCAGTTCAGCGGGATGATGCGATGCCCATAGCCGGAGTACACCGGCTGGCTGTCATCGAAGTTGGTCCAGTACGCCAGTCCGGCTTGTGCCTCGGTCGACAGCATCCACGTTGCCTCAGTCTCCAGAGCAGAGTTCCCGCTGGCCTTGGCCCACAGCGCCAGTCCGGTCCAAGCGGTAACTGCTTCAGAGCTCGACTCCTGATTGTTGGCGTCGGCGAACGGAGAGGTGCCGGACGCCCAAGAGTGGCCGGCGTAGGCGTCGAAGGTCCGGCGGTTCGGGAATGCGCCATTGTTCGCCGTCGAGCCGAGGTCGGCGGCCAGCAGATTCATCACTGGGGCGAACCGTTTGATCAGGCCCGGGTCATCGGCTGCAACGACGCCTGCGGCATACAGGAAGTAGCCGTAGTGGAAGTGGTGGTCGTTGAACTCATCCGACCCGAAGGACGGGGTGAGTCCAACCACGCCCTTGGCTTGGTCGTCGTAGACGAAACAAAAGGCGGCGCGATTCGTACAGCCCTGCGGCTCAGTCCACTTCGTGAGTTCCTGGACCAACGTGGACTTGATCTGGTTGGCCGGCTCGTCGAGATCCAGCTGTGCGGCCAGCTGGTACAGCATCGCCGCTCGGTAGAGCGCCTTGCCGCCGAAGTATGTGTCGGCCGGAAACGCCGGAGTTGCTGCGACGTCCTGGGTGACGCTGGTCCTCAGCTGCTCACGCTGGCTGTCGCTGATCTTGCTTAGATCCAGCGATCCGGTGGGCGCAGTCACCGGCGTGGAGTACGAGAGGTCATTGCCGGAGCACAGCTTCAGATTGCCGTAGATGCTTGGATAGGTGCCAAGACCACAGTTGGCGCTCGCCGCCATCGCCTCTTGCTGATGTGGCATGGCTGCAAATGCCGTGCCCCCGGCGCTTTCGTAGGCCAGCCTCGTGCGGACCTGATCACCCTGCACCTGATAGGACAGCGAGCTCCCGGTGACGGCGTTCGAAGCAAGTTTGGCCAGCGTCTCGGCGGAGCCGTCGGGTGGGACCACGAACCAGGTGGCCGAGCCGTCCTTGTCGAGCT
>DATFOP010000203.1:0-2236 GCA_035265505.1 Propionibacteriaceae bacterium
ACAAGGTTGAGCCATTTGGCTCCAATCCGAAAGGGACCCTGACCTTTAGTGAAAGCGGACGCTACACGGTAATTCTACTGCGGTCCGACTTACCCAAGTTTGCGTCTAAGAGCCCTTCCGAAAAGAAGTTGAGTCACTGGAGTCGGTTGTGATTCCCTGCCGGGCACCTGATGTGGAGTGGGTGTCGCATGTGGAAGCCGAAGCATCGCAGGGCAGCGGATCGGCGGGGTCTACGTTACGAGAGCGATCTGACGGATGCCGAGTGGGCGCAGGTTGAGCCGCTGATCCGCCCCGCCAAGCGCGGCGGGCGACCTCGGACGGTGAACGTTCGTGAGGTGCTCAACGCCATCTTTTACGTGCTCTGGACAGGCTGTCAGTGGAAGGCTCTCCCGAAGGACTTCCCGCCGCGCAGCACGGTCTGGGGGTACCTCGACCTATGGGAGTGGGATGGCACGCTCACCCGCATCCACCACGTTCTCTACATCGAGACGCGGGAGAAGGCAGGCCGGGAGGCGAGCCCGACCACGGCCATCCTTGACAGCCAGAGCGCCAGGGGAGCCGTCAAAGATCCTATGAGGCGGAGGACGGCTCGGCTCGGTAGGGTTGAGGGTCCTAACACCTTTGTCCGAGGAGCCGTCCGATGGAGATCACGTCCGCATCCGTTCCGTCCCCCGCCGCCGGCGAAGCTGCCACACTCTTCGTGGTTCTGGAACTGAGCAAGGCGCGCTGGCTGGTCGCGATCCACTCGCCAAGGGCCGACAAGATCAGCCGGCACACGATCGAGGGCGGCGATGCACCGGCGCTGCTCAACCTGATAGGGCGCATGCGCGACCAAGCTCAGCATCACCTCGGCACACCGGTGCGGGTCGTGAGCTGCTTCGAGGCAGGCTATGACGGCTTCTGGCTTCACCGGGTTCTGGTGGCCCACGGCATCGAGAACCACGTGATGGATCCCGCCAGCCTGCCGGTCGATCGCCGAACCCGGCGGGTCAAGACCGATCGGCTGGATCTCGGACTGCTCATGCGTGCCCTCATGGCCTGGTGCCGGGGCGAGCCCCAGGTTTGCCGTATGGTCCGCGTGCCGACACCCGAGGAGGAGGATTGCCGTCGCCGAAGCCGAGAGCGTGAGCGGCTGGTCAACGAGCGCGTCCAGCACATCGGGCGGATCAAGGGCCTGCTGATGACTCAAGGTATTCGCGATTATCAGCCCACCCGGACGGATTGGCGCCGGCGGCTTGATGAACTCAGAACCGGCGATGGCCAGACTTTGCCGCCCCACCTCAAGGCAGAGCTCGAACGGGAAGGCCGCCGTCTGTGGCTGGTGATGGACATGCTCGCGGAGCTCGAGGCCACGCGCGATCAGGACCGAGAGGAGCCCGCCACCAAGCAGGCGCTGGCCTTGTCCCGGTTCACCGGGATTGGCCCGACCTCGGCCCATGTGCTCGTGGGTGAGGTCTTCCATCGGGAGTTTGGCAACCGGCGGGAGCTTGCGGCCTATTTCGGCCTTGCACCCTCTCACCACAGTAGCGGCACGGTTCACCGCGATCAGGGGATTGCCAAATCCGGCAACGCTCGGGCGCGCAGGGTGGCGGTCGAGGTGGCTTGGTTGTGGCTGCGCTTCCAGCCAGGCAGCACGCTCAGCCGCTGGTTCCATGAGCGCTCAGGAACCGGGCGCGGCCGCATGCGGCGCGTGCTGATCGTGGCGCTGGCCCGCAAGCTCATGATCGCCCTCTGGCGCTACCTGGCCATCGGCATCGTCCCGGAAGGCGCGCTGCTCAAGAGCTGACCTTCACCGGCGGACGAGCTGTTCGCAGGTGCAGCGGGATGGACGGAACCGGCGCCCCCCAGGGCCAGCCATGCCGTTTCAAAGATGGGTTCTGTCCACCTGGGCCTCGACGACCTTGCATGAGGGATGATGGTGCGGCTCCACCAAGCCGACCGGATACAAGGTTCTGCGGCGACGAGCCGACAGACAGGAACGAGCGCCCGATCCTGACACCCGCACCCAGGCAGCCCCAGCTCCCTTGACATTCCGCCTCATACAAGGGGGGCTTCGCTCGACCCGTCCGGGTATGACGCGGGCAAGAAGGTCACAGGCCGCAAGCGCCACATCCTGACCGACACGCTAGGCCTGCTTCTTGCGGTCAGCGTTCATCCCGCCAGCGTGCAAGATCGAGACGGAGCCGAGGCCCTGTTGCGGGAGGCCAGACGGACCTTTCCCTTCATCAAGCGCATC
>DATFOP010000204.1:0-2576 GCA_035265505.1 Propionibacteriaceae bacterium
GAGTCTGCCCACCGGCGTCTTGTTATCGGTGACCGAGGGCTGGTCAAGCAGGACGACGTCCTTGAAGAAGGCATTGACTCGGCCCTCGACGATCCTCGGTACGGCCTGCTCAGGCTTGCCTTCTTCCCTTGCCGTGGCCTCGGCGATCCGGCGCTCGTTCTCCACCAGATCGGTCGGCACCTCCTCGCGGCTGAGGTACTGCGGACGCATCGCGGCGATCTGCATCGCTGCCGTCCGGGCGGCGGCCTGGTCGGCACCCTCGTACTCCACCAACACGCCCACTTGCGGAGGCAGATCTGACGCGCGTCGGTGCAGATATGCCACGGTCCGCCCGTCGAAGTACGCCGCGGCGCTGACTTCGAGCTTCTCACCAATCTTGACGGCGAGTTCCTCGACCGCATCGGCGACGGTTTGCCCCGACGGCAGCGGTGCAGCTTTGGCGGCCTCCACGCTGTCGGCCCGACTCGCTGCCACAGCCTGGACCGCATCGGCGGCGAGGCGTTGGAACTCCTCGTTTTTCGCGACGAAGTCCGTTTCAGCACCGAGCTGCAGCAGAGCGCCGTCGGAGGAGGCCACCAGTCCGTTCGTCGCGGAACGCTCGGCCCCCCGCTTCGCCGCTTTTGCCTGACCGCTGACCCGCAGGACCTCGACGGCTTTGTTGAAGTCGCCCTCGGCCTCAGTCAGGGCTCGCTTGGCATCCATCATTCCGGCGCCGGTGGAATCCCGAAGCTTCTTGACTTCAGCTGCGGTAATCGTTGACATCGGTGTAATCCTCTGACCTCTCCTCGGTTGCTCAGTTGTTGACCGGCTGATCCAGCTGACGCTCCACGTCGACGGCAGCGTCGGCCGCTGCTTCGGCCAGCTCTGCGGCTTCATCCGGCTGCTCTTCACCGGGAGTGGGCAGGGCGTCAGCGGCAGGGACATCGCTGGGAACGGCCGGAGCCGGCTCCTGGGAGGCGCCCAGGAGTTCACGCTCCCAGTCAGGCATCGGCTCGACTTCGGCTTCGGTGCCTGTTTGCACTCCTCCCGAGCGGGCCATCAAGCCTTCCGCCACGGCATCGGCCAGGACGCGGGTCAGTAGCGACACTGAACGGATCGCATCGTCGTTGCCCGGGATGGCGAAGTCCACCTCGTCCGGATCGCAGTTCGTGTCCAGGATGCCGATGATCGGGATCCGCAGCTTCCGGGCCTCGTCTACGGCGAGATGTTCCTTCTTGGTGTCGACGATCCACACCGCTTGCGGCGTCCTGCTCATGTCGCGGATACCGCCGAGGGCCTTCTCGAGCTTCTCCTTCTCGCGGCGCAGGCCGAGCAGCTCCTTCTTGGTCAAGCCCGACGTGGCCACGTCGTCGAAGTCCATGCCCTCCAGCTCCTTGAGTCGCTGGATGCGCTTGATCACCGTGTGGAAGTTGGTCAGCATGCCGCCCAGCCAGCGCTGGTTCACGTATGGCATGCCGACGCGGGTGGCCTGCTCAGCGATCGCTTCCTGGGCTTGCTTCTTGGTGCCCACGAAGAGGATCTGGCCCCCGCGCGCCACGGTGTCCTTGACGAAGGCGTACGCGCGGTCGATGTAGGTCAGTGACTGCTGGAGATCGATGATGTAGATGCCGTTGCGCTCGGTGAAGATGAAGCGCTTCATCTTGGGGTTCCACCGTCGGGTCTGGTGCCCGAAGTGAACGCCGCTTTCGAGAAGCTGGCGGGTGGTGACGACGGCCATGGCCGCATTCCTTCCTTACCGGGCAGGCGAACGCCCGGCGTACGGTTGCTCGGCGCCGAGCCTTTCGACGCCGCCTGATGCCCGCGCGACACAAACTCGTTCCCATGCGGGTCGAGACCGGATGTGCCACGACAGCTGCGGGCATGCGAAGTCAGCCCTTGCGGACTGCCGAAGGCATCTTACCGCTTCGGCCCGCGCGACGAGAACTTATCCCCAGCCCGACCAAGCTTGACACCAGGCTCCACAGATTTCGGGCAGGTCGAACGATTCTGCTTGCAATGCGCAAAGTGTCGGCATGCAGGTTGTGCGACCCGTTCTGCTGGCTCTGTCGTTCGCGGTGGCGATGGCGAGCTCACCCATCAGCGCGTCGGCTTTGCCATGGCGATCCATGCAGGCGGTCTGGCCGTTGGAGGGCCCAGCCACCATCGTGCGTGGCTTCAACCCGCCTGCATTGCGCTGGAACGCGGGTCACCGCGGGGTCGACCTGGCTGCCCGTCTCGACGCACCGGTCCGCTCGGCCGCGGCCGGAACCGTCCGCTTCGCTGGACAGATCGCCGGTCGTGGCGTGGTGGTCGTTGACCACGGCTCAGTCCGGACGACGTACGAGCCGGTCATCCCCAAGGTGCGTGTCGGTACTGCGGTGGTTGCCGGTCAAGTGATCGGTCGGTTGGCGGCGGGCTCGCACTGCCACGGCACCTGCCTGCACTGGGGCCTGCGGCGAGGTGCGGAGTATCTCGACCCGCTCCAATTACTGGGCGGTGGCGTTCGGCGCGGCGGCGTGCGCCTGGTGGGCGCCGAGCAACGGGAGCTGGCGAAGCGGGCAGCCGCAACCCGGGCTGCGCCGCCCGTGACACCAGTC
>DATFOP010000205.1:0-11814 GCA_035265505.1 Propionibacteriaceae bacterium
AGATGGAAGCCTACGGCGACCACCGCGACCGTGTAGGAGAGGACCACCCACCAGATCTGGAAGCCGTTGACCAACCGCTGGTACGGCTCGGCCGCGGCGCCCCCCGGATGAATGGTGTTCCAGGTCAGATGCAGCAGGTGATAGACGACGAAAAGCAGGATGATCACGCCACCCCAGCGCAATGTGAACGATGCATAGGTGCGCTGGACCCCGAGCTTGGTTTTCGTCGTCTGGTAGCGCTTTGCGCCGCCGCGGGCGCGATTCGCACGAGCCCATAGCTTGAACGCCGCGTAAGCATGAACGAGAACGCTGGCGATCAGGACGACACGAATGATCCACAAGGCGCCGGAATAGGGAAGGATCGGCTCGCCTAGCGTGCGCAAGTGGTGCGCGTAGCTGTTGAACGCCTCGGCCCCGGAGAAGACTTTGAGGTTGCCGTACATGTGCGCGAGGAGATAGCCGATCATGATCAGACCACTGACCGCCATCAGCGCCTTCAGCACGACGGTGGATCGAGCCGCCTGCCTCGGCCGGGCCAGTGAAGTAGTCGCCACGCAGCAACCCTAGAACCCAAGAGTCGCGCGTTCGAGTCCAGACCACTGTGCTCACTGGTGTCTTTCGCCACACCGCCCCTCAGCCGGTAGGGCTCGGTGCCGTCGTGGGCGACAGCCAGACTTAGTGCTTCGGCTCTTTGTGCTCAGTCACCATCGCGCGGAAGGAGATCCGGACGCCGATCGCGGGTTCGGGCCATCGCCTGATCACGCCGCCATGCGGCGATCTTGGCATGGTTGCCGCTGAACAAGATCTCCGGCACCTCGAGGCCGCGCCAGTTCGGCGGCTTGGTGTAGGTCGGATACTCCAGCAGCCAGTCCTGGCCCGCCGCGTGGGACTCCTCCGTCAACGACTCAGGGTTACCCAGGACTCCGGGCAGCAGCCGAACCACCGCTTCAATGATGACGAGTGCGGCCACCTCCCCGCCGGCCAGCACGTAGTCGCCGATGCTCAGCTCCTCCACCTGCATTCGGGCGGCGGCGTGGGCGACGACGCGTGCGTCGATGCCCTCGTAGCGGCCGCAGGCGAAAATGAGGTGATCGCGATCCGCCAGCTCCTGTGCAGTCCGCTGGTTGAAGCTGCGACCCGACGGCGTCGGCACGATCAGCGTTGGACTGGCTAGTGCGAGGCTGTCCAGCACCTCACCCGCAGGCGACGGGGCGAGGCTGTCCAGCACCTCACCCGCAGGTGACGGGGCGAGGCTGTCCAGCACCTCGCCCCAGGGCTCCGGACGCATGACCATGCCGGGACCGCCGCCGTACGGAGTGTCGTCGACCGTTCGGTGCCGATCGTGAGTCCAATCGCGGAGATCATGAACGCCGAGCTCGATCAGGCCCGTTTCGATCGCCTTTCCAACGAGCGAGAGACGCAGTGGGTCGAAGTAGGCGGGAAAGATGGAGACGACGTCGATGCGCATCATGTCTCCTCATCGAGGAGGCCAGGCACTGCTGCGATCCTCAGCCAACCACCCTCGAGGTCGATCTCGGGAACCAACGCTTGGACGAAAGGGATCAGGCGGCGGCCCTGGACTGTGTCAAGCTCGAGGAGATCTTGGTGTGGGAGGTGCAGGACCGCGACGACTCGCCCCACATCTGCCTCATCGGTGGTTCGCGCGACCAGGCCGATCAGCTGGCGGTCGTAGAACTCCTCCACGTCGACGGGGCGCTCGTCCAGGTCAACATCGGCCACCAATCGGGTGCCACGGACGGTATCTGCGGTCGTCCTATCGGCGACTTCGTCGAATCTCACCAGCAATCCACCGGCATGGTTTCGAGCTGAGAGCACGGTGAAGAAGCGCGCTGAGTCCTCCGCCCGGAGCTGCTGCCCGGGAGCGAACCGCCGATCAGGTTCGTCGGTACGAAGCTCGACTGCCACCTCCCCGCGAATGCCGTGAGCCCGGCCGATGACGCCGACCACCACCTCGACGGTGTCAGACATCTCTCCTCGTCAGCGGCGACGACCCCGTTGGCCGCCACGGCCGTCGGCGCCACCCCGAGAAGGCCGGTCCACATCCACGAAGTCGATCCGAACCTGTTCCCGGCCGGACAGGGCCGCCACCACCGTGCGCAACGCTGTCGCCGTTCGTCCCGACCGGCCGATCACCTTGCCAATGTCCTCGGGATTGACCCGCACTTCCAGCATCCGGCCGCGACGCAGTTCCTTGTCCCGAACCGTCACATCATCGGGATGGCCCACGATGCCTCGGACCAGATGTTCCAACGCGTCGGCCAGCATGTCAGCTCTGCCCTGGGCCTGACGAGCGGGTTCGTCCTGAGTCCGTCGACGCGGCTTGCTCGGAGCCTGTCGCAGAAGGTCGGGCCGGCTCGGCGTCGGCCACGCCGGCGTCTGCTGCCTGCTGAGCCTCCGCTGGGGTTCCTTCAACCGTCGTGCCGGGAGTAGCCTCGGCCTTCGGCGCAGCCTTCTTGGCTGGGGTCACCGCCGCCGACGCCGGCTCCTTGCCTGCCTCGGCCAGCGCCGAGTTGAAGGCCTCGGTCTTATCTCTTTTCTCCTTCTGCGGTTCGACACCCGAAGGCGACGTGTCACCGGAGTACTTCTGCCAGTCTCCTGTGCGCTTGAGCAAGGCAACCACCGACTCGGTGGGCTGCGCGCCGACGGACAACCAGTATTGAGCTCGCTCGGAGTTGACCTCGATGACCGATGGGTCGTTCTTCGGGTGATACTTCCCGATCTCCTCGATGGCCCGGCCGTCCCGCTTGGTGCGGGAGTCGGCGACCACGATGCGATAGTGCGGCGACCGGATCTTGCCCAATCGCTTCAAACGAATCTTGACAGCCACCTGTGTGGTTCTCCTGTGCTGATCATTGGCCAGCGTTAGGCCGGCCAGAAACGGGTGATCCCATCTGACGCGGTGGGGACACGCACGCGATGATCTCAGCTAATCCATGCCGTACGGGATAGAGGGCGCCACACGACACAGATGCGCATAGCATTCTGCCAGAATCGCCCGCATTAACGCGAACTGATCGACGCAGAACGTCCGAACCATTGTGCTCCGCCGGCCGGCGGTGGAGCACGTAGGCACGTGGGCCGCATCGAAGCGTTCTCCTGGGCGAGAAGTTCCTAGCGGGTTGCCAAGCAGAGCTCAGTCTTGTTTGGGCTGATGGCTGACGAGTCCAACGGGATTGCCCTCCGAGTCGTTGAAGAACGCCATCCATTCGTCGGTTCCGGCAGGACCCAGTGTGTCGTCGGTGTGCGAGAAGATGACGTGCGGCTCGGCGATGATCTCGACACCGCCTGCACGCAACGTCTCGACGCGCGCACGGACGTCATCCACCTGCAGATAGATCATCGCCCTCGGAGCCCCCTTCTCGAGCAACAGACGGGTGGTTCCCATCCAGAAGAAGACCAGGCCCGGAGGGTCGAACACGCCGGCGGGTTGGGCGTCCAGTAAGCGTGCGTAAAAGTTCCGAGCTCGATCGAGATCCTCGGCATGCTGGGCGACCTGGGCAATCTTCATCACACACCTCCTTCATCGAGCACCCCGGCGAACGGAGGCTCAAGGTCATCATTGCCGCATTGCAGCGGCTGCCTGAAACCGAGCGAGCAGAGCTCGTTCAGGTCGCGCCTAGTCTGCGCAAGCTCGCGGGACTCGTGCGGGCGGAGTCGGCCAGCGAGCCGTGACGCTCAGGCCGTGAAAGATCCGAGGTGCTGTCGAGGAGCTGCCGTCAGCTGGTGATGTCCTTGGCCAGAAAGCGCCAGACCGCGAACGAGATCAGCACAATCGCGTAACCGACTGACCACAACGCGCCGGTGATCATGTCGGAATAGTTGATGGTGGGCGCGAGGACATCCGCCCAGGCGAACGCGTAGTGGCCTGGCAGTCCTTGCCGGATGTCACCTAGGGCCGGAATGGAGTCGAGGATCGCGCACAGGATCATCAACAACACTGCACCGCCTACAGCCCCGAGCGGTGCGTCCGTCAGCACGCCGAGCGCGAACGCAAACGCTGCCACCACGGTCAGCTCTACCAGCAGGTAGCAGACGATGATCACCAGCCGGTACGCGAACTCGGGCCAGCCGATCTGGTCGCCGGTCGGCCCGACGAACGGCCCGGACCCGTACGCCACGACACCGACCAGTAGCGTCCACGCCGGCAGAAAGAACAGGGCGATCATTGACGACAGGGCCGCAACGAACAGCTTCTGTCGAAGCAACCGCTCCCGGCGTACGGGTGCCGCGAGCAAGTACCGCAAGCTGGACCAACTTGCCTCAGAGGGGACGGTGTCGCCGGCGAACAACGCCACGATGACGATCAGCAAGAAGCCGGTGGAGGCGAACAGCGTGAAGACGACCAGGTTGGCCCCGCTCTGCTGAGCCAGATCGACGAAAGTCCGTTGGCCGGTGGCAGCATCGTCGTCCCCGATCGCAAAGGCGGCCACCAAGATCAGTGGGAGCGCGATGAGGACCGCGAAGGTGCCCCAGGTACGGCGACGCCGCGCCTGACGGCGGATCTCGGCGCGCAGCGGCAAGGGATGGGTCGGCCTAGACACCGGCGTCGTCCAACTCCTCGGCAGGCGCGCCGATCAGGTTCAGAAAGACCTCCTCGAGCTGGCGGTGGCCATCTACCGACTCGACGCGGTATCCGGCGCCCACGAGGTTTGCCACGATCTCGGCCCGCGGCATCGCGCCGCTCACCCGCAGCATCCGACCCTCCGGCTGGGCCTGCATTCCCCTGGCTTCGAGCTCCCGGCGAGCGCCGTCTGTGTCGTCGTCCGCCAGCCCGATCAAGGTGACGGAGTCATTCGCCGTGAGGTCCGCGACCGCGCCGGTGAGGATCACCTTCCCCTTGTCCATCACCACAACGTGACTGCAGGTTTGCTCCACTTCAGACAACAAGTGGCTGGATACCACCACGGTCCGTCCCGCTGTGGCGTAGTCGGCCAACGCCAAGCGCATGGCCTTGATCTGTGGAGGGTCCAGACCGTTGGTGGGTTCATCGAGCACCAGCAGATCCGGCAATCCCAACATCGCCTGAGCGATTCCCAGCCGTTGCCGCATCCCGTGGCTGTACGTGCGAACGATGCGGTGGATGTCCTCGCCGAGACCCGCGATGCCCAGGGCCTCGTCAAGATGAGCCTCAGTCAGCGGCCTGCCGGTCGCTTCCCAGTACGCCCGAAGGTTCTGCATGCCTGTCAGGTGGGGCAAGAATCCGGGTCCTTCGATGAACGCGCCCACTGAGCCCAGCACGTCCGCGCCGGCGTGCACGGGATCGCCGCGAACATAAATGGAACCCGAGTCCGGTCGGATCAGCCCGACGAGCATCCGCATCACCGTGGTCTTGCCTGCTCCATTGGGCCCGAGCAGCCCCACGACCTCTCCAGCTTCAGCACGGAAGCTGACTCCGTCTACAGCGCGGAAACCGTCGCGGTAGGTCTTGACAAGACCCTTCACGACCAGCGGAACTTCGGACAGATCCGTACGTGGATTGGCCCTCGCACGCCGGACGTGCAACACCAGCATGGCGCTAAGGGCAGCGACAGCAAGCACGCTCACCACGATGATGAGCGCCAACGGAACGTCCAGCTGCCCCTCGTTGAGCAGGGTTGCCGTCAGCGTGGGCACCGTCAAGACCGGATCGCCGGCGAGCCCGATCGAATAGATGGCGGACTTCGCCGGTACTGCGTAGGCCTGGTCGGTCGTCGAGATCACGAACTGCAAGCGGTGGCCAACCGGCACCTGGTGTGACACCGAGGGCAGCGCCACCGTGGCCTGCCTCAGTTCACCAGGGACTAGGCCAGTGAGCCGGACCGGTGACACGGCAAGCTGCGGCAGGACGGCTGAGCTTGGGCCGGTAGTGGTGCGCCCATTCGTCGTAGTTTCGATGTCGGGACCGAGGTCCCAGACCGAGGCAAACACAGTGGCCGAGGCCGTGGACGACGCGATGTCCAAGGTGATACGGCTGCTGCCGATCAGGTCCACTGCGGAGGTCAACGGCTCGGTGGTGAAGGTCGCCGATTGACCGGGCAGTACCCCGAGGGTATAGCCGGCGATGCTCGATGCGCCGCCCAGCGTTCCGCCTGTGCCGGGCAGATTGGTCAGGGCGGCCGGCGTGCCGCCGGGTGGCGCCACCACCGACTGGCGAGCACCGTTGAGCCGAAACAGCTGCTGCCCGATCTCACTCACCCGTCCGGGATAGCCGGCACTCACCAAAGTCTTCGGCTCACGCTGACCGCCGTTGCCAACCAGCGACGTCTCGGGAACCTCGACCGAGAACGAGGTATCCGGTGGCGACCCGTTCTGCTGCAGATAGCGACCGAACCAGGCCTCAAGGTCGGGCAGCAGGTCGTCGATCACTATCTCACCGTCGTGTCCGCCCTCGACCCACTTCATCGCGGCCGGCGTCTCGGCCGGTAGACCTCGCAGGTTCGCGTCCGCCTGGTCCAGCGGGAACAGGGTGTCGTCCGCGCCCTGAATGATCAGCGTCGGAGCGGTGATCCTGGACAACACCCGGGCCGGACTCGACTCGTCGAGCAGCTTGAGCAATCTGTCGCTGGGCTGGCCGCTCTCCGCTGCCGCGAGATAGGAGGAACAGAGCTCGGGCGCGAAACGCCCGCAGACGCTCCTCGAGCCGTCTGCGCTCCGTTCGCCCGCCTGCCCGCCGCCACCCAGGAATAGCAAGGAGGCCCACCGCTGCTTGAAGACCCCTCGTTGGTCGGCCGGAGTGACATCGGCGAGCGAGGTCGCTTCGCCACGGGTGCGGTTCTGCGGGAAGAGGGACTGAGCGAGCCGATTCCAGGTGAACCCCGGCACGATGGCGTCGACCCGGGTGTCGAGACCTGCCACCATCAGGGAGATAGCACCACCGTAGGAGCCGCCGGCGAAGCCGATTACAGGATTGGCCCCGTTCTTCGCGATCTCCCGGCGGGAGACCGCGAAGTCGATGATCTTGCGCGCATCCGCCCCTTCGTAGGCCGGATTGTTGAGGTGGATTCGGCCGCCGGACGCGCCGAAGCCACGAGCCGTGTAGGTGATGACGGTGTAGCCGCCGCGGGCCAGTGAGCGACCGGTCTCCAGGCCGTCGAGCTTGCTTCCGCCGAAGCCGTGAGCCAGCACGATGCCGGGTTTTGGCGTGGCGGGGTCGGTGGTCAACACGGTGACATCGAGCTTCACCGGGTCCCCGTCCGGCTCCGGCGTACCGGAAATCTGCAGCTCGGTCTCGATCACTCGCTCCTCGGCCCAAGCCGGTATGGGCAGGACCATGATCAGAGCGACCAGCACAGCGGTGGTCAACCGGCGAGTGGTCCGCGTGGCGAGGCTAGCCAACAACGCTCCCCCGCAGGATCACGTATCGGGGAGAGCTCAGCACGCCGAGATCAACTCGAGGGTCAGCGTCGAACACGACAAGGTCGGCTGGCACGCCCTCGTCGAGGGTGTCCGGCTGGCCGAGCCATCGCCGAGCGCGCCACGAGCCCGCGCCAAGCGCATAGTCGGCGGAGCTGAACTGCGCGAGCGCGGCGATCTCTCGACCGACCAGCCCGTGCGGCAGGTAGCCACCCGCGTCGGTACCGGCGTAGATCGGTACGCCAGCTTCCCGAGCCGCAGCGAATCGCTCCAGGCGGCTCGCGTACAGGGCCCGGATGTGCTTGGCATAAGCCGGGAACTTGTCCTCTCCCGCTCGGGCGTAGGCCTCGAAATTGTCGAGCTGCACCATCGTGGGCACCAGTGCGACCTGTCGGTCAGCCATGAGCGAAATAGTGGCATCGTCCATTCCGGTGCCGTGCTCGATTCCGTCGATGCCGGCGGCCACAAGGTCTGCAACGGCCTGCTCCCCGAAGACGTGGGCCGTCACCCGGCAACCCAGCTCGTGCGCCCGATCGATGGCCGCGCGAGCCACGTCGGTGGGCCATAGGGGCGCTAGATCACCGATCTCCCGGTCGATCCAATCACCGACCAACTTGATCCATCCGTCACCGCGGGTGGCTTGGCGTTCGACTTCTGCCACCAGGTCGGCGGGCTCAACCTCTTCCCCGTAGTTGCGGAGGTAGCGCTTCGGCCGTGCGATGTGCCGGCCCGCGCGAATGATCTTGGGCAGGTCCACCCGCTCATCCATCCAGCGGGTGTCGGCCGGGCTGCCGGCGTCGCGCAGCAGCAGCGCACCGGCCGCACGATCGGCCAGCGCATGCTGTTCGGCTACGTCGTCAGGCACCGCGCCGCCCGCCTCCAGGCCGACATGGCAGTGGGCATCGACCAGTCCCGGCATCAGCCAGACGTCGGTGGCCACGGTTCGGGCGTTCTGCGCGGGCTCCGTACGGATCCGGCCGTCCACCACCCAGAGGTCACGACGCTCGCCCGAGGGCAGGACGACGCCATTGAGGTGTAGCCGGCCGTTGCGTCCTGAGCCGGTCGAAGGACGGTGCGACGAGCTCACCGCACATCTCCCAAGCGCTACTTGCCGAGCCGGCTACGTAGCTCCGGCGGCAACTGGAAATCGGCCATTGCCTGCTGCAGCGCCTGCTCGTCGAGTTGCTCGCCAGCTCCGAAAGCCGCGGCTGCACTTCCGCTACCTACAGCGGTCGGCTCTGCCGACGCCTGGGCGTTGCGCTTAGCCGGGTTGCCGGAAACGCCCCGCCCACCCTTCTTCTTGGACGCTTGACGGCCCGGCTGCTTGCGGACCGTCGGCATTCCGGGCACGCCGGGCATCTTGCCGGTGGCAAGCGAGCTCATCATCTTGCGGGCCTCGAAGAACCGGTTGACCAGCGCGTTGACCTCTGAGACCTCGACTCCTGAGCCTCGAGCGATGCGAGCGCGGCGGGAACCGTCGATGATCTTGGGATTATCGCGCTCGGAGGGCGTCATGGAATGGATGATCGCCTCGATCCGGTCGACGTCGCGCTCATCGATGTTGTTGATCTGGTCCTTGATCTCACCCATGCCGGGCAACATGCCGAAGATCTTGGACAGCGGCCCCATCTTGCGGACCATCTGCATCTGCTGAAGGAAATCCGCGAGCCCGAATTCGCCGCCCTGACCGGTGAGCTTGGCGGCCGCTTTAGCGGACTGCTCCGCATCGAAGGACCGCTCCGCCTTCTCGATCAAGGTCAGCATGTCGCCCATGCCCAGGATCCGGCTGGCCATCCGGTCCGGATGGAAAACGTCGAAGTCCTTGAGGGCCTCACCGTTAGACGCGAAGAGGATCGGACGACCGGTCACCCGGGCGATAGACAGCGCCGCACCGCCGCGCGCATCGCCGTCGAGCTTGGTCAGCACGACGCCGTCAAAGCCGACGCCCTCGGCGAACGCATTCGCCGTATTGACCGCGTCCTGACCGATCATCGCGTCAACGACGAACAGCACCTCGTCGGGGTGCACAGCATCGCGGATGTCGGCTGCCTGCTGCATCATCTCCGCGTCGATACCGAGCCGGCCGGCGGTGTCGATGATCACTGTGTCGTAGAGGCGGCGCTCAGCTTCGACGACCGAAGCACGCGCGACGGCAACGGGATCCCCGCCGAAGGGGCCCTGCTGCCCGCTGCCCGCGGTGGTGACGCCCGGCTCAGGGGCGAAGACATGGATGCCGGCCCGCTCCCCCACCACTTGAAGCTGGTTGACCGCATTCGGTCGCTGCAGGTCAGCGGCCACGAGAAGCGGTGAATATCCCTGCTGCCGTAGCCAGAGTGCCAGCTTGCCGGCCAGCGTGGTCTTACCTGAGCCCTGCAGGCCGGCGAGCATGATCACCGTGGGCGGGCGCTTGGCAAAGCGGAGCAGCCGTGTCTCGCCGCCGAGGATCGCGACCAGTTCCTCGTTGACGATCTTGATGACCTGCTGGGCGGGATTGAGAGCGCCAGACAGCTCGGCGGCGCGCGCGCGCTCCTTGACCGCAGCGACGAAATCCTTGACCACCGCAAGGTTGACATCCGCCTCGAGCAGCGCTACCCGGATCTCGCGAGCCGTAGCGTCGATGTCGGCGTCCGACAGCCGTCCCTTGCCGCGCAGGCTCTTGAATGCCGCCGCCAGGCGGTCTTGCAGGGTGTCGAACACAGCTGTCCTTACCTCGGGGATCCGGCCCTCAGCCTACTCAACCTGCCCACCCGGCCAGTTGCCTCGCGGTGAGCATGAGCTCATGGTGAACTGAGAACCATGCGCCAGGAGGTCGGATCGCTCATCGCTGCGGTCAGCGGCGTGCTGCTGGTCCAGGTACCTGCCGGCGGGCTCCCAGCAGCGTTGGAGTGGCCCGTCCGGCTGCTCGGCATTCTCGGCTTCGTCGGTGTGCTGTGGTACCTATGGCGCCGCTGGCGGCAGCCCGCTCCTGAGCGTCGACCTCGCTCCCGTCGCGCAATCCGCACCTTCGTGGTCTGCTTAGGGTTGATCGTGGTCGGGCTCCTCCTCGGCTTGTGGCTGTTCACCCAAGTGCTCCCGACGCCGGCGCTGATCGTGCCGTGGATCGTGATTTTGCTTGGCCTGCACTTCCTCCTTTTCGCCACGACTTTCGAGTTCCCCATCTTCGAGCGTCTTGGCGGCGTTCTTTTCGTCTTGGGCATCGTTGGCGGTGCGATCTTTCTCTCATTCACCCCTGCCGCGTCTGCTCTCACCGGAATCGTCGCCGGCTTCGTGCTCCTCATCTTCAGTGTCGCCAGCGAAGAGCCCCAGCTCGGGCCGGTCGGGTCATCGCGGGGGGATGCCTCGTGAGGCAGGATCAGGCCGACGCAGCAATCAATCCACCATCGACCATCGATGATGATTTGGAGCTGCGGTCCCGCGCGTACGACCATCCTGATGCGACGTTGCTGATCGGCGAAGCCCAGGAGTTCTACGTCGCTTTGTATGGGGGACCGGACGAGACCCCGTTCAGCCCTGAAGAGTTCGCGCCACCCGTGGGTCGCTTTCTGGTCGGCTACTGGGCCGGAGAGCCCGTGGCCACCGGCGGGTGGCGGTTCAGTGATGCGGGAGTTCCCGCCGTCGCCGAGCGCCCCGCCGAGATCAAGCGGATGTTCGTCCGGCAGTCGGCCCGCCATCGGGGATTCGCCCGACGGATGCTGGCTGCTCTGGAAGCCGACGCAGCCGCCAGAGGCGCGGATTGGATGATCCTCCAAACCGCTCATCCGCAGGTGGCCGCAGTAGCTCTCTACCGTTCCTCGGGCTACACCGAGATCGAGTCGTTCGGCTACTACGCCGAAAGCGACGACGTGCTCAACCTCGGCCGGCCACTATCGCGCTCGATGACTCAGCGGCCAGATTCGAGGTGAGTCGTGACGATAAATTGGGTGCCATGGCGGACAACAAGAAGATTGCCTTCCTCGTAGCGAGTGAGGGAATCGAGAAAGCGGAGCTGGTCGAACCGTGGCAGGCCGTGATGGATGCCGGACACTCACCGGTGCTCATCAGCCCGGAAGACGGCGAAGTCCAGCTGTTCGAGCATCTGGACAAGGCGAACACCCGATCGGTGGACGTCAGGGTCTCGCAGGCCCGGGTCGACGACTACGACGCACTGGTGCTTCCCGGCGGCGTGGCGAACCCGGATCGGCTACGCATGGACGCGGACGCGGTGTCCTTTGTCCGGGACTTCATGGCATCGGGCAAGCCTGTCGCGGCGATCTGCCACGCGCCGTGGATGCTGATCGAGGCTGACGTCGTGCGCGGCAAGCGGCTCACGTCCTGGCCAAGCCTGCAGACCGACATTCGCAACGCCGGAGCGGAGTGGGTCAGCGAACCGGCGGTAATCGACGGCAACCTGATCACCAGCCGCAAGCCAGACGACATCCCGGCTTTCAACAGCGCCCTTCTCGAGGCCCTGGCTCACGGCGT
>DATFOP010000206.1:0-2754 GCA_035265505.1 Propionibacteriaceae bacterium
GGGGCCTAGGTGAGGATCTGAGCAGTCATCACGACCCCGAGGCGTTGGTAGCCACCGGGCAGTTGTGCTCAGGCATCGTCGTGGTCAAGGTTGCTGGATAGGTCGCGGTTCACATCGGCCGGGTCGAGCAGGAGCTTGGCCCGGGCACTCGAAGATGGTGACGGCGTCGGCGCCGGCGGCTCAAGGAGATTCATGTACCCAGATCACGAAGACAAGGGGTTGACTGTTCTCGTTCGACGCCCTGATCTCCCAACAGCCCTCAGACGAGAACGTCAGCTCGGAGGGAATGAAGCCGGTGCTTCCGTAGCCGGATGACGGAAAGCCAGCCGTGAAGGTGCCCTGAGCTGTCTTGAGCCTCCCCGTCACGGCGAGGTTGCCCGGCTGCAACCGCCACCAAGGAAACTTGGTACTGAGCCCGGCCTCGACTCGAAGGGCGGGAACGACTCCCGTCTTAGGAAGCCGGGTCCACACTGACGCGTTGCCGAACCAGTGATTTGCCCACGGGACCGGCTCAAGGCTGGCGTCGATCGACGAAGGGGGTGTCGAGTCGGATCCTGGTCGCGTAACCGAACAGCTAGAGGGCGGCTCTGTTTTGTCCCACGCCGCTCTGTCGTCGCGGCTGTGCTTCCTTCCGTAGCTTTGGTGACCGTCGGTGGCGCTGGGTTCAGTGACGGAGTGTTGGAGCAACCGAATACCGCGGCCACCGAGGCAAGTGCTGCGCAGACTAGGCGAAACCGCGCCATCCGCCAATGCTGTCACGAAGCGTTCGGTACTGCGACCGTCCGAACGCCGGCTGCCGTCTCAGGCTCAGCAGTTCGGCGTGTAGCCGGTTCAAGTGCCGCTCATAGGCCTGGTCGGGTGCGGCGGGGTCGTTGTTCACCCTCGCGATAAGGTCCAGCCATGCCCAGCCAAGCCCGAGCTCCTGAGACCCAGCGCTTCGGTGCGGAAGCGTTTGAAGCCGTCGACGGGACTGTTTTGCGGTGGCTGGGCATGGCCGGGTTCTTGATCAACAGTCGCGGCACGACGGTGATGATCGATCCCCTGCTGGGCGGTTTCGACATGCCGGTGATGATCGAGTTTCCGATCGCCGCCGATGACGTGGCGAGGTTAGACGCCGTGCTGGTCACGCATAGCGACAACGACCACTACAGCGTGCCCACCTGTCGTGATCTGGCTCGGGTGACCGGTGAATACCACTCGACGCAGTACGTGGCTTCGCTGATGAAACAGGAAGGCTTGCCGGCGTACGGTCACGACATCGGTGAGCATTTCGCGATCGGACCGGTGGGCGGGCAGGTGACGCCCGCCGACCACTCATGGCAGAACGAGTCCCCCGGCGCGAGCGACCGGATCTTCAAGCCGGAGGACTGCTGCGGCTTTTGGATCGACACACCAGACGGCACCATTTGGGCGCCCGGCGACTCACGCCTCATCCCCGACCATCACCTGCGCATGCCCACCGCCGATGCCATGCTGTTCGACTTTTCGGACAGCGAGTGGCACTTCGGACTGGACGGCGCTATTGCGATGGCGAACGCCTATCCACACACCCCTCTGCTGCTGTACCACTGGGGCAGCGTCGATGCTCCCGACTTTCCGCCATTCAATGCCGACCCGGACTCCCTGCCGGACCGCGTCGACAACCCGGAACGCATCCAGATCCTGGCGCCCGGCGAGCCTTTCGTGCTGCGGCGACTACAAACTGACCAGACGGCCCCGAGAACTGCCACCCCGTAGTCGCCAAGTTCATCATTGGTGGCCGACGATGGGATGCGGCGCATACGGCTCTTCCAGGTATGCGACCTCGTCCTCGGCCAAGGTGACGGAAAGGGCGCCGATGGCCGCCTCCAGATGTGTGATCTTCGTTGCCCCGATGATGGGCGCCGCCACCGGCTTCTTCTGCAACAGCCAAGCAAGGGCGATATGGACGCGCGGAACCTCATGCTTGTCCGCGAGCTGCGCGACCCTCTCCACGACCTGTCGATCGGTCTCAGCCGTCGCGTCGTACTTGCCTCTAGCAATCTGATCGGTTTCGGACCGAAGCGTGCTCTCCGATGACCAGTCGCGCGTCAATCGTCCGGAGGCGAGAGGGCTATAAGGAATCACGCCGATCCTCTCCTCGCGGCACAGCGGCAGCATCTCTCGCTCCTCCTCGCGATAGATCAAGTTCAGGTGATCCTGCATCGACACAAAGCGTGTCCAACCACGCTTCTCAGCGACGTGCAACGCCTTCTGGAACTGCCAGGCAAACATGGCGGAGGCGCCGATATATCGAGCCTTACCTGCCTTCACGACGTCATGTAGCGCTTCCATCGTCTCCTCGATCGGAGTCGAGTAATCCCAGCGATGGATCTGGTACAGGTCGACGTAGTCCGTCCCAAGCCGCTTCAGGCTGTGGTCGATCTCGCTGAGGATCGCCTTGCGCGACAACCCTTGGCCGTTCGGTCCTTCACGCATCTGGCCGTGCAGCTTGGTGGCGATGACGACCTCATCGCGATCGGCTAAGTCCCTCAGGGCACGGCCGAGAATCTCCTCGCTCCGACCGATGGAGTACACGTTCGCCGTGTCGAAGAAATTGATGCCAAGCTCGAGCGCTTTCTGGATGATCGGCCGGCTGGTTTCCTCGTCGAGCACCCACTTGTGGATCCAACGTTCCGCGTCCCCGAACCCCATGCACCCGAGGCAGATTCGCGACACGTCCATCCCGGTGCTGCCCAGCTTGGTGTACTCCACGTGACCAACCTAGACCGACAA
>DATFOP010000207.1:0-21598 GCA_035265505.1 Propionibacteriaceae bacterium
CGCTGATCGTCGTTGCCCTGATCGGAGCTGCCTTGATCGGAGCTACTTCGGACGCCGTCCGGGTCGGATGGATTACTCATAGGGCCATTGTCCCGCATTCATCGCGGTGGCGGCAGCGTTCTTACGTCAGGCGCCGAGCGCGCCGGCGACGCCGAGGATGATAAGCAGCACAAAGAGCACGATGAGCGCCACCGAGACGACGCCCAGCACGAAACCAGCGGTCGCCATCCCACGACCGGTGAATTGGCCGGGCGCAGCATCGATCTGCTTACGTGCCTTGTTGCCGATCACGAGGGCAGCGATGCCGACAAACGGGCACACGGCCAGGCCGAGAATGCCGAGGATCAGCGCCAGCGTGGCCTGCGGATGCTGCACTGGAGGGGCGCTGTAGCTCGCCATCCCGTACGGACTGCTGCCCCCGAAGCTGGCCTGGTAGGGGCTCGCCTCGTACGGACTTTCGCCGTAAACCGGACCGCTGGCATAAGGCTGGTCTTCCCCGTAGGGAGGCATGGTCGGATAGGGAGCCGCGCCGTACGGGGAGTCGGCCTGCCTCGATCCGTACGGGGATCCGGGCGGCTGGTCGAACCCTGGGCCTGAAGGGGTGCTGTTCGATGGTGGCCCCGGCTGATAACCGCCTTGTGGCGCTTGCGACTCGCCGGTCGATGGGTCAGGCGAGGGATTTTCGCGGCTGAACGGATTGGGCGGTTGATCGGCCGAAGTCATGCGTCAAGTCTGGCGCACGCTTATCATGTTCGTTCACTGATCAAGCCAAGTCCTTTGACGGCGTCGCGTTCGTCGGCCAGTTCGGCGACGCTGGCGTCGATCTTGGTCCGGGAGAAGTCGTCGATGTCCAAACCCTGCACGATCTGGTAGCTGCGACCCGCGGTCGTGCACGGAAAGGAGGAGATCAAGCCCTCCGGCACTCCGTACGAGCCGTCGGACGGCACTGCCATTGACACCCAGTCGCCCGCGGGGGTCCCCAGGACCCAGTCGCGCAGGTGATCGATCGTGGCGTTGGCCGCGCTCGCGGCGGAGCTGGCTCCGCGCGCTTCGATGATCGCTGCACCACGCTGCTGAACGGTGGGCAGGAAGGTTGATTCCAGCCATGACTGGTCATTGACCACAGTGGCGGCGTTCTGGCCATTCACCAGCGCGTGGAAGAGGTCCGGGTACTGGGTAGCGGAGTGGTTGCCCCAGATGGTCATCTGGGTGATGTCGTTGACGGCCGCTCCGGCCTTTGCCGCGAGTTGTGCTTTGGCCCGGTTGTGATCGAGCCTGGTAAGAGCGTTGAAGCGCTCGGCGGGGATGTCGGGGGCATTGCGCATCGCGATCAACGCGTTGGTGTTCGCCGGATTCCCGGTCACCAGCACGAGCACGTCGTCGGCGGCATGGTCGCTGAGCGCCTTGCCCTGAGGTTGGAAGATCGCTCCGTTGGCCTCCAGCAGGTCCCCCCGCTCCATGCCTTTGGTCCGGGGCCGGGCACCGACCAGGCAGGCGAGATTGACGCCGTCGAAGATCATGTTGGCGTCGTCGCCGATCTCGACGCCGGCCAGCAGTGGGAAGGCACAGTCATCCAGCTCCATCACCACCCCCTCGAGCGCCTGAAGCGCGGGCGTGATTTCGAGCAGCCGCAATTCGACCGGCTGGTCGGGGCCGAGCAACGCGCCACTCGCGATGCGGAACAGCAGGCTGTAACAGATCTGGCCAGCTGCCCCGGTGACGGCGACCTTGATCGGTGTGCTCACTACTCCTCCTCGGCACCTTGAACCTCCCGATGGGTTCGTAGGCTGACGCTAGCAAGCTGCGGGCAGCATCGCGGGAGGAGGTGAGGTGCCGCGGATGAGGAGAGCCGATGCAGCAGAATGGGTTCGCGACCGGCTCGCGGAACTGACTGGAACCCGCTGGGTCGGCATCGACGGCCTGGGGGCGGCTGGCAAGACCAGCTTCGCTGCTGAAATCGCCGCCTTGGTGCCAGGAGCGCGCATCGTCCACATCGACGACTTCGCCCGACCATTCCTCGTGGGCTGGGAGCGGGCGCGCTTCGTGGCCGAGGTGCTCGAACCGCTGCTGAGCGGTCGTCCGGCCCACTATTCGCGCTGGGACTACCTCACCGATCAGCGACGGGGATGGGCGGGCGTGCCTCCAGGTGTGCCGGTGATCGTCGAAGGTGTGTCGGCCACCGACCAACGCGTACCGGTGCCCTGGGACATCACCTTGTGGTTGGACGTACCGGAGGAGGTCCGTCGCCGCCGGATCGAGGATCGAGACGATGAGCGCCTACTGCACCGCTGGCAAACGGACTGGTGGCCGAATGAGCAGGCGTACCTGCAGGAGCAGCGTCCCAAGGACCGGCCCGGCATGATCATCGTCGGCGAATGAAGAGTGTGCGATGAGACGCGCAGCGGCATTCGGTGCCTGCCGATGACCGCCACGCTGCTACCGCACGTGCGGCGGGCGCGTGACTACATCGACCGCCATTACAGTTCGGCGCTGACGCTGGACCAGCTTGCCACCGTGGCTGCGATCTCCAAGTTCCACCTGGTCCGGTGCTTCGCAGCCGCCTATGGCGAGACGCCGATCCGCTACCTCACCCGGCGGCGAGTGGAGCGGGCCCAGGATCTCCTGCGAGCCGCCAATCTCACGGTCAGCGAGGTCTGCACCGCGGTGGGATTCGCGAGTCTTGGTTCGTTCTCGGCCCGCTTCAAGCAATTGGTCGGCGAAACACCGACTGCGTATCGGGACCGGTGGGCCCGTACGGGTGGGCCGCATATTCCCGGTTGCTATCTCTTCATGCGCGGGGTCGTCGATCTGCGGGTGCGCACCGAGCTTGATTCGCTGTTCTGACCGACAGCGCAATCTGAGAGAAGCGCCGGCTGCAGATCCGTCGATATGGTCCTGCTCATGATCACCAATGTTTCGCTTGTCACCGTCTACTGTCTCGATCAAGATCAAGCACGGGACTTCTACGTCGACGTGCTTGGTTTCGAGCCTCGGACCGACGTCACGATGGATGACGGCTATCGGTGGGTCACCGTCGGCCACACCAGCCAACCAGAACTCGAGCTGACGTTGATGACGCCCGGCCCGCCGCTGGACTCCGATGCTGCAGACTTCGTGCGCCGTCAACTGGACAAGGGCCAGATGGGGGGCGTCGGTCTGCACGTCGACGACTGCCACGAGACCTTCACCGAGCTCAGTGGCAAGGGCGTGACCTTCTTGCAGGAGCCGGCTGACCGCCCGTACGGCGTCGAAGCTGTCATGCGCGACAACTCAGGTAACTGGCTGGTCCTGGTCGAGCCGAAGGACAGCAGCCGGACGTCGCCCTGACCAAGCGGGTTGAATGGCTCCCGACAGAGTGCGTCGGAGATGACCCGCGCGGGTTGATCCGGCGGCGGTTGGATAACTTGAAGCAGGCATCCCGCCGCTAACGCCGATCGTCGGAGGTTCGCGCCCATGGCGAAAATCAAGGTCGAAGGCACCGTCGTGGAACTCGACGGTGACGAGATGACCCGGATCATCTGGCAGTTCATCAAGGACCGCCTGATTCACCCGTACCTGGACGTGAACCTGGAGTACTACGACCTTGGCATCGAACATCGCGACGCCACCGATGACCACGTCACGATCGATGCGGCCAACGCGATCAAGCGGCATGGGGTTGGCGTCAAGTGCGCGACCATCACGCCCGACGAGGCGCGGGTCAAGGAGTTCGACCTGAAGAAGATGTGGGTCAGTCCGAATGGCACGATCCGCAACATTCTGGGCGGCGTCGTCTTCCGGGAGCCGATCATCATCTCCAACATTCCGCGGCTGGTGCCGGGTTGGACCAAGCCGATCGTGATCGGCCGTCACGCTCACGGCGACCAGTACCGGGCGACGAACTTCAAGGTGCCCGGCGCCGGCACGTTGACGATCACCTTCACCCCTGAGGACGGATCTGATCCGATCGAGCACGTCGTCGCCAAATATCCGTCGGACGGGGGGGTCGCGATGGGCATGTACAACTTCAACGCTTCCATCGCCGACTTCGCACGAGCCTCGTTCTCTTACGGGCTGCAGCGCCACTATCCGGTCTACCTGTCGACCAAGAACACGATCCTGAAGGCTTACGACGGATCGTTCAAGGACATTTTCGCCGAGGTCTTCGAGAACGAGTTCAAATCAGGCTTCGACGCCGCCGGCCTGACGTACGAGCACCGGTTGATCGACGACATGGTCGCCGCGGCGATGAAGTGGGAGGGAGGCTACGTCTGGGCATGTAAGAACTACGACGGCGACGTGCAGTCCGACACCGTAGCCCAGGGCTTCGGCTCACTCGGCTTGATGACCAGCGTGCTGATGACCCCGGACGGCAAGACGGTCGAGGCGGAAGCCGCGCACGGCACGGTAACCCGGCACTTCCGCCAGCACCAGCAGGGCAAGCCGACCTCGACCAACCCGATCGCCTCGATCTATGCCTGGACCGGCGGTCTGAAGCACCGGGGCAAGCTGGACAACACTCCTGAGGTGATCAACTTCGCCGACACGTTGGAAAGCGTGGTCATCTCCACGGTCGAAGGCGGCAAGATGACCAAGGATCTGGCGCTGCTCGTGGGGCCTGACCAGGAATGGCAGACCACCGAGGACTTCCTGGGCTCCTTGGATGAGAATCTCGCCGCCAAGCTGGGCTGAAGTGCCCACGATGCCGCGGTCAGGTCAGGTCGGTAGGGCCTGAGCCCTCGTCCTGCCGAGCCTCGGCGATGACCTCAGGGTCTGTCGGTCCTTCGCCGGACGGGGCCATCGTCGTGGGTTCTGCGTCTTGGTCCTGGTCGTCGGTCCTGTCCTGCTCGACGCCGTCCGGATCTGACACGCTCATCGCTCTCCCTTCATTGCAGCCGACGGCCGCCTGAACGATTCGTACCCCACAACCTGACCCCGAAACTGGACAAGGTTGGGCACGGGTGCTTACATCGTAAACAGCGTGAATCTGGCCTGCCCGGGCGCCTCATCGACGGCCATTTACCGCTGAGGAGGAATGCCTGCAATGCCGCGGAGCCACAGCGGACGGACGTGGCTCGGTTTTACGGCGGCAGTGGGTTGCCTGCTCGGGCTGATGTTGCTCGCCGGCCGCAGCGGGGGAATCGCTCAGCACCTGCTCGATCCGATGGAGCAGGCACGCTCCGCCGTGAGGAGCGATCAGTTGGCTTTCGACCTCCTCGCGCAGCGGCGGGTGACGAGCAGCATCGCCGAAACCGTCCTGAAGACGATGACCGACGAACTGGTCTCGGCAGAGAAGTCGATCACCTCGGCAGAAGTTTCCCGTCAGGGCGACCAGGCCCTCCGGGATGCGGCACTCGCTGCGGTTCGCCAGGCAACCTCCGCCTCCCTAGCCGGCCGGGACTGCCTCTCGCAGAACAGACCCTGTGCCACCGCAACGGAGGCATTGCAATCCTCGGCCGAGGCACTGCAAGAGGTGCTCGATGGGCTGCACAGCAGCCGATGAAGCGCATCTTCGCCGTGGCGCTCGGCATTCTCACCGCCATCGGCGGGTTTCTCGACATTGGCGACATGGTGACCAACGCTGTCGTCGGGTCTCGCTTCGGCCTTTCCCTGGCCTGGGTGGTCGTCCTCGGCGTCGGTGGCATCTGCGTGTTCGCCCAGATGTCAGGTCGGGTGGCGGCAGTCAGTGGGCGCGCGACGTTCGAACTCATCCGGGAGCGGCTGGGGCCGCGCGCCGCGCTCGCCAACCTTTGTGCCTCGTTCTTGATCAACTTGATGACGGTGACCGCTGAGATCGGCGGCGTGGCCTTGGCGCTGGAACTGGCCAGCAGCGTCTCCTACCTCCTGTGGGTGCCGTTCGCCGGCCTGGCGGTCTGGCTGGTGGTATGGCGCGTCAAGTTCTCGGTCTTGGAGAACGTCACAGGATTGCTCGGCTTAAGCCTGATCGGCTTTGCCGTCGCCTTGTTCCTGCTTGATCCACCCTGGCTCGACCTCGGCCGCCAAGCCCTGCAGCAGGTCGAGTTCAGCGAGGAGCAGACAACGACCTATTGGTACTACGCGATCGCCCTCTTCGGTGCGGCGATGACTCCGTACGAAGTCTTCTTCTTCTCCTCAGGTGCTGTGGAGGAAGGCTGGAAGTCCACTGACCTCAACCAGTCCCGAGCCAACGTCGTCGTCGGTTTCCCACTCGGCGGCGTGCTGTCCATCGCGCTGGCAGGATGTGCGGCGGTCGTCCTGCTGCCCCAGGCCATTCAGGTGAGCACGCTCGGGCAACTGATGTTGCCCATGGCCGTGGCGGCGGGCAAGCTTCTGGTGGCTATCGTGCTGCTCGGCGTGGTAGCCGCCACCTTTGGTGCGGCGCTCGAGACGACGCTATCGAGCGGCTACACGCTGGCCCAGTTCTTCGGCTGGTCATGGGGGAAGTTCCGCCGGCCCATTCAGGCGGCACGCTTCCATCTCGTCATGATCGTGGTGGTCATCATCGGTATGGGCGTGCTGTTCACCGGAGTGGATCCAGTTTTGGTCACTGAGCTCTCGGTAGTGTTCTCCGCCATCGCGCTGCCGCTGACGTATATTCCGATCTTGATTATCGCCAACGACCCACAATATATGGGAAGGATGGTGAACGGCCGGGTCACCGGCGTCGTCGCCGTCTGCTACCTGGGTGTGATATTGGCAGCCTCGCTGGCGGCCATTCCGTTGATGATCATCACCGGCGCGGGCCAATGACGGCCGAGTACCCGCTGGATCCCGAAGCCGCCACCGGTCGAGTGCTGGATGGCCACCTGCATTTGCTCGACCGCCAGGTGCATGACGTCGCATCGGTGCCGGTGACAGCAGTGTCGGATCTGGAGCTATCCGACGTCGACAGCATCGAGAACATCGCCCCCGGCACGCCGGCGCCCGAGATCGTCGCCTTGTTGAGCGGATCGGTTCTCGGTACCCGGATCTTCGGTGGCCGTCCTCCGCCGTCGCGGCTGCAGCGCATTGCGTGGTCGGCCGTTGACCAGGTGGGCGTTGTGATACGGCTCGCCGTCAAGGGTGAGACGCTCGACGCCACCTGGTCCGAGCGTTGGGTGCGTGATCGCATCATCGGGCGTATCCCGGGCGGCCGGCATGATCCTGAGTGACGTGCTGGGGGCAGAGGTGTACGGCGACGACCGGCTCGGCCACGTGACCGATGTACGGTTCGTCCTCCGGGACGGCAGCAGCGAGCAGGCGATGCCTCAGGCCAGGCTGCACGGCCTCATCGTCAGCCCGCATACGAAGTCTTCCCCGATGGGCTTCGAACGGACGAAGATTCGATCGCCCTGGCCCATAGCTCAACTCGAGCACTGGCTGCATCGCGACTCGTTTCTCGTGCTCTGGGCGGACGTCGCTGCAATCCTGCCTGGACGCATTCAGCTGCGGCCCTCCTTCACCCGCTACTCGCCACGGCTGGTCAAGGCAGCCGTCCCCGAGCCGGACTTCCAGTAGCACCGGGATTGACGCGGGCAGTCACTCCACCCGGTTAACGCGTGAGCGAGCACATCAGAGCGTCCCAGCGCGACCGATCTGAACGACCTTCCAGCCGGCGTTCAGCCACGTTGAGGCGTGGAGCTTGAGCCGCCCGTCGATGATGATCCTGGACGCGACGAGTTCGCCAAGCTGTTCCGGGTCCAGCTGGCGGAACTCGGGCCATTCGGTCAGGTGCAGCACGACCTCCGCCCCCCGCACAGCTTGCTCCACGGTGGTGACCTGGGTGAATCCGTGTCGTTGCGGTAAGCGAGCTTGGGGGTCGTAGACGTGCACATCGGCGCCGCGAGCATGCAGGTAGTCCGCCACGGTCAGGGCGGGCGAGTTGCGCGTGTCGTCCGTACCGGGCTTGAAGGCGGCGCCAAGCACCGCAATGCGCTTGCCGTGCACATCGCCGCCAGCTTGGTCGATCGCCAGCTCCGCCAGCTCCGTCCGCTGGCCTTCGTTGATGGCCTCCACCGACCTGATGAAGTCAGTCAGCACATCGACGCCCAACTCCTCGGCTCGCACGGCAAGCGCCGCAATGTCCTTTGGCAAGCAGCCGCCGCCGAAGCCGAGTCCGGCGTTCAGGAACTCCCGTCCGATCCGCTTGTCGTAGCCGATGGCATCCGCGAGCAGGCTGACGTCGCCGCCGGCAGCCTGGCACATCCGCGCCATCGCGTTGATGAAGCTGATCTTGGTCGCCAGGAATGCGTTGGCGGCGACCTTGATCAGCTCCGCGGTGGCGATGTCGCAGCGAACGACCGGAGTGGCCTCGGTCAGCGGGATGGAGTAGATCTCCTCGAGCAGCTCCAGCGCCTGCTGGGAATGCGTGCCAAACACCAGCCGATCCGGTGCCAAGGTGTCCTCCACCGCATGCGCTTCGCGCAGGAATTCCGGATTCCATGCGACCTCGATCCCCTCGCCGGCAGGCGAAGCCGCCCGCAACCGACGTTCGAGCTGCATCGCCGTACCGACCGGAACCGTCGATTTGCCGACGACCAGGGCCGGCTTGTTGAGCAGCGGAGCCAAGGTGTCCACCGCCGCATTCAACTGGCTGAGGTCAGCGGCGCCACCGGGGCCGGAAGGCGTACCAAGGGCGAGGAAATGCACGTCAGCCCAGTCCGCGATCTCGGAATAGTCCGTGGTGAACCTCAGCCGGCCGCTCGCCGTGTGCTTCTCCAGCAGCGGCTCCAGACCCGTCTCGAAGATGTGCGATTGACCGCTGTTCAGCGTCTTGACCCGATCAGCGTCGATGTCCACGCCGATCACCGTGTGGCCGAACTCGGCCATGCCGGCGGCATGGGCGGCGCCGAGGTAGTTGGTTCCGATCACGCCCACCTGCAGAGTCACCGGGGGATTTTCTCACAATCCATCCGCTGCTCTCCCCCCTTGAGCGAGCTTTACGGTGCCCAGGGCCGACGGAATACCAGCACCAGGGCTCGGAGGGCGAGAACACAGCCGACAAAGAGCAGGCAAGAGCCAAGGATCGAGTACCAACTGATGCCCGGAGCAAGTCTCGGGCCGCCAGTCGCGGTCAGGAGGACGATCGCCGCCACCGTGGCCGCTGCCGCCAGCACGGCGACGATGACCTGGTGCGTGAGACTCAGCAGGAAGCCGCGATCACCAGCGTCGGCGAGCACACGCACGTTCAGCGACAGCTGGCCCTGCTCCAGACCCTCACTGATCTTGTTGAGCCGCCGGGGCAACCGTCGCAGCAAGGGGACGAGATTGAGCAGTTCGGAGTCCAGCTGTTTTCGCGAACCGCCAGGGGTGAGCTGTTGGCTTAGCAGTTCATCGGTCTGCCGCCGTGTTGACGCCACCAGATCGATCGAGGGATCAAGCAGTCGTAGGGTGCCCTCCAAGGCTGCGAGCGTGCGGAAGGCAGCCGCAACCTGTGGCGGCACTCCGAGCCTGTGCCGACTGACCAAACCGAAGAGCTGGCCGAAAAGCTCCGGATGCCGGGCCCCCACCCGAGCGGAAGCGGGCCATCAGCTGGCCGACATCGCGCTCCAGCAAGCGCTCGTTCAGACCTTCGGCGGGTGGATCGAGCAAATCCAGCAAGGCGTCCGTCGCGGCCAGGCTCGAATCGCGATCGATCGCCATCATCAGCATCGCCAACGCCTCCCTCGATCCATTGTCGAGGCGCCCGACCGAACCGAAGTCCAGCAAGCCCAGTTGACCGCCGGCGTCGACGAGCACGTTGCCGGGATGTAGGTCGGCGTGGAACACGCCCTCGACCATGATTTGACGCAGGACCGCCCATAGCAGCTTGTCCCCCGCGGCCGCCCGGAATTCGATGGGCATCGCCGCAATGATGTCGTTCGCGGCGCCCACCGTACGGCCGGATAGCCGTTGCATAACCAGGACGGTTGCGCTGGACAGGTCGGCATAGACGTGCGGAATGGTCACCTGTTCTGCCTCACCAGCGGCGGCAACGGCGGCCATATTGTCGGCCTCGATGGTGTAGTCCAGCTCCTCCAGAAGGGACTGCGTGAAGCCATCGGCTAATTCGAGCACCCCGACCGACCTGCCCCACGCAGTTGAGGTGTCGAGCCGCCTGGCCAGCCGCTGCACGATGTCGATGTCGGCGGTGACCTGCGCCCGGGCCGAGCGCTTCTGAACCTTGATCACCACCGGTTCCCCGGTGACCAGCACGCCAGCGTGGACCTGACCCACGGATGCGGTGGCCAACGGCTCCGGGTCAATCTCGGCGAATGCTTCGGAGAGCCGGCTGCCCAGAGACGCCCGCAGTTCCGGTTCGACCTGCGCCCACTCCAGTGGCGCCGAGGACATCTGGAGCATCGAGAGCTCGCGGATATATGCCGCAGGCATCAGATCAGGCCGCGTCGAGAGCATCTGGCCGAACTTGATGAAGGTCACCCCCGCATCGTTCAGGGCGAGCCGGAGCGCACGCGGTACCAGCGACTCGTGCGGAAGGGTGGGCGTGGGGCGACGAGAACGACGGAGAAATCCACCGAGCCCATGCCGCGCGGCGATGGTCAGCACCTCGAGGTAGCGCCGGGATCGACGTAGCCGCTGTCGCAGTTCCCGGAATGCGTGCATCGGACTTCGGACGCTGCCGGTGGGCACGATCAACTCCAGAACGACCAGAGCAGCAATGCTGAGGAAGAACGCCCAGGCCACGACGAGCCCGAGCATCACCCCGGCCAGTGCCGGCTGGCTGACCTGGCCGGAGGCATCGACAAGTCCGATGGTTTGGGCCAGGCCCGGCAGCATGTTGCCCAGGAGGCTGACCATGATCAGGCCGACGAGGACCGACCGGGGCCACCCGACTGGCGCGCCGAGGATCCGCCTAGCGAAGAACGCGACCACCAAGGCGGTGACCAGGAGGCTGAGAAAACTGACGATGCCGATCATCGATTCTCCTGACGTGGTCAGCTCCGCTGGCTTACCTGCACCGTCTCAGATCTTGCTGCTCGGGGTGCCAGGTCAGCGCCCCGGTGCGTCTGTCAGTGCGACAGTCCAAACTGCGCAGCCGGACCGACCCATTTCCGACTATCGACACGATGATCTAGGTTATGGGCCGACCGCACCCGGTTGTCCACGCGTATCGGCGCTGTCGGGACATCCACGGCTCGCTATGGGCTTCGCCGAAGACCATCGGGCCTGACCCACGCAGGACCACCACCTGACGCCGCGGCCCGCAGGCCGCTCGACCTCCTGGAGCTTCCACCATGTACTCCCGGCGCATCGGCGGGCCCGACCCTGAGAAGCCGCGGTGAGCGCCGCCACCATGCGGGCCCTGGTCGTGACCGGCCCGGGGGAGTGCTCGGTCCAGGAGGTGCCCGTTCCCGTCCCGGCACCCGGCGAGGCGGTGATCGACGTCGAGCGGGTCGGTGTCTGCGGAACCGATGTCGAGTTCTACACCGGTGAGATGGCGTACCTTCACCAGGGCCTCGCCTCTTATCCGATCCGCCTGGGTCACGAGTGGGCGGGACGAGTCTCCGCGATCGGAGCCGGCGTCGACCCCGGATGGCTGGGGCGACGCGTCACGGGCGACACGATGCTCGGCGACGGGGCGTGCCGCCGTTGCCGCAGGGGCCACCAGCACGTCTGCGAGAACCGGCAGGAGGTCGGAATCCGCGGCGGCCGTCCTGGTGCGCTGGCCGAGCACCTGGCGGTGCCGGTCTACTCGCTGCGCGCTCTGCCCGACGCGGTCGATCCCACGCTGGGCGCCCTCGTCGAGCCCGGCGGCAACGCTCTGCGGGCAGCCGGAGCGGCAGACGCGGGAAACGGCGACCGCGTCCTGGTCCTCGGCCCGGGGACCATCGGTTCTTTGGTGGCGCTCTTTCTGCGCGCGGCCGGTGCCGAGGTTCACCTGCTGGGTCAGTCGGAGGGCTCCCTCGCCTTCGTCCGCGGTTTGGGCTTCGCCCAGGCTTGGACACGGTCCACCTTGCCCGACCTGCCTTTCGACGCCGTCGTCGAGGCCTCCAACGCGGTGGACCTGCCCGCACTCGCCCTCGACCTCGTCGAGCCCGCTGGCCGCGTGGTCTATATCGGGCTGGCCGGCAGCCCCGCCAGGATTGACACCCGTACCGTCACCCTCAAGGACGTCACGGCGGTCGGGATCCTGTCTGCTTCCCCAGGCCTGGACCGCACCATCGCCGCCTATGCCAGTGGCGCCGTCGATCCCCGGCCGCTGGTGGCAGCCACAGTGGGCCTGGAACAGGTCGGTGCAGTGCTGGCCGGCCAGCGGCCGGCGGGCGCCGGTCCCGGTCCGAAAATTCACGTCGACCCAGTGCATTCGTGACCAGTGGCCGGCTGCCCCCGACATCTGCTTTCGATTCGAGAGCCCGAGGGAAGTCCACTACGCTTGCTCGGGTGAGCCCGGAGCCCCCATTAACTGAACCCGAGGACGACCTGCCTCGGTGAATTCGGTCGTGTTCAACATTGCGTTGATCTTGGTGCTGGTGGGTGTCGGAGCAGTGTTCGTGGCCGCCGAGCTGGCCCTGGTCTCGCTGCGTGAAAGCCAGGTGAAGCAGCTGGCGCACCGCGGCAAGCGGGGTCAGCTGGTGGCTCGGCTCACTGCGGACCCCAACGTGTTTCTGTCGGCCGTTCAAGTTGGCGTGACGCTCTCCGGCTTTCTTGCAGCGGCCTTCGGCGCTGATCGGCTGGCAGGCAGCCTTGGACGGGCACTGGAGCGACTCGGGCTGCCCGAGGGATTCGCCCACACCACCGCCCTGGTGCTGGTCACTGTCGTCATCTCATACATCTCGATTGTGGTCGGCGAGTTGACGGCGAAGCGGCTCGCCCTCCAGCGTGCGGAGGGATATTCCCTGGCCCTGGCACCCTTGGTGAACTTCATAGCCCGGGTCGCACGGCCGGTGATCTGGCTACTCGGCAAGTCCACCGACGTCGTTGTCCGGCTGGTCGGAGGCGATCCAACGGCCGCCCGGGAGGAGGTGACCGACGAGGAGATCCGGACCCTGGTCAGCGGCTCCACCACGCTAGGTGCGGAAGAGCGACAGATCGTGGAGGACGTGTTCGCCGCGGGCGAGCGGGGCCTCCGTGAGGTCATGGTGCCGCGGACCGAGGTCGATTTCCTGCCCGCAAGCATGCCGGCCCACCAGGCGGTCCGTGAAGTCATCAAAGCGCCGCACTCCCGCTATCCGGTGACGGGGGAGTCGGCCGACGACATCCTTGGGTTCGTGCATGTCCGGGATCTCCTTGACCCTGAGATCAGCACGCGGTCCATTCCCGTGGCGGAGGTGGCCCGCCCGGTGCTGACGCTGCCCGAAACCGCGCGGGTGCTTCGCGCGCTGACAGAAATGCGCCGCGCCCCCTCGCATCTGGCGATCGTGCTCGACGAGTACGGCGGCACAGCGGGCATCGTCACCATGGAGGACCTGGTCGAGGAGTTGGTCGGCGATATCACTGACGAGTACGACGTCGTCGAGGATCGCGTCACCCTGCGCGGCGCGCTGGTGGTCGGTGGTCTGACGACCCTGGACGAATTCGCCGACGAGACCGGCTTCGTCCTCCCCGATGGTCATTACGACACCGTCGCCGGCTACTTCATGGCTCAGCTCGGGCAGCTGCCGGACATCGGTGACGTGGTGCGAGGCCACGCTCAGCTGGCCGGTGACCACGATGCCGACCCCGTGACCATCGAGCTGAGGGTGACCGAACTCGATCGGCGGCGTGCGTCCTCCTTTGTGGTTCGGCGTATGGAATCCGACGTGGCACCAGCGGAAGCAACCGGCTGACCAGCAGAAAGCCGGCCGATCATTTCGCGTCGTTCTGGAACAATGGCCCGCATGCCCACCACGCTCCGGGCGCTGTCGCTCGCCCAACCGACCACGGATTCGCTGCACCTCGGCAACTACCTGGGTGCCCTCCGGCAATGGGTGCGGCTGCAGGATGATCACGAGGCGTTCTTCGGCATCGCCGACCTGCACGCCCTGACGATCGAACAGGACCCGGCGACGCTCACGCAGCAGACGCTGGTCGGGGCGGCGCAGTTCCTGGCCGCCGGTGTCGATCCCGCGAAATCCACGCTCTTCGTCCAGTCGCACGTGCCCGAACACGCCCAGTTGGCTTGGATCCTCGGTTGTATCACCGGCTTTGGCCAGGCCAATCGGATGACCCAGTTCAAGGACAAGGTCGCGCGCTTCGGCGCCGAGTCGGCGAGTCTCGGGCTGTTCACCTATCCGGTGCTGATGGCGGCCGACATCTTGATCTACCAGGCTCAACACGTCCCCGTCGGCGAAGATCAGCGGCAACACCTGGAGCTGACCCGCGATCTTGCCGTGCGCTTCAACTCGCGCTACGGCGACACGTTCGTCGTGCCGGAGCCGTACATTCTCACCTCGGTTGGCAAGATTCAGGATCTGGCTGAGCCCACCGCCAAGATGAGCAAGTCGGCGCTGTCGGCAGCCGGCGTGATCAAGCTGCTGGATGACCCCAAGATCACGGCCCGCAAGATCAAGTCCGCGGTGACGGACTCCGGCCGGGAGATCATCTTCGATGAGATCAACAAGCCGGGCGTGTCCAATCTGCTGACGATCTTGTCGGCGCTCACCGGCGATGACATTGCTGCGGTCGTTGAGCAGTTCCGCGGTCATGGCTACGGAGAGCTCAAAGCGGCCGTCGCCGACCAGGTGGTCGCCTTCGTCGCGCCGTTCCGAGAGCGAACGCTGCAGTTGCTCGACGAACGCACCGAGCTGGAGTCGATCTTGGCCATCGGCGCCGAGCATGCCCGGGAGGTGGCCAGCCGAACGCTGGCGGACGTCTATCGCAAGGTTGGCCTGCTCCCGGGCCGCTCAGCGTCACCCGAGAGAGGCCGAGCTGGCACCGCCCCCGTAGGCGTGCCACGACGAACCGAAGCAGACGAACGGTACGTACGGGCCTGACGCCGTCGCGGACGCCAACGCGGATGCCGAGTCGACGCCCGTTGCCAGCCGCCGGTGGTAGTCGGCCATCACCCTGCCCGCCAGATCATCGGCCACCTGTGCCACGCCAGCCACCACGCACTGAGCGCCGAGCTGGAGCAAGACCCGGGTCAGGCCGAGCGCTTCATCGCCCGGTCGGGTGGTCGCTTGCCCCAGCTCACAAGCCGACAGCACGACGTGTGGCGCTACTCGCTTGTCGGCGACCTCATAGGCGAACAAAGGCCCGTCAACCAGTTCCAGCGAGGAGAACAAAGGATTCTGCCGTACATGAGAACCGTGGGCGGCGACGTGCACGACGGTGTCCGAGACCAAGGCTGCAGCCAATCGATCCCGCGTGGCCAAGTCGTCTCGATGTGAGAGAGCGACCTGGGCGGTCGATCGCCAAAGCATCGCCACGTGGTCCGCTTCATCCGTTGCCGTATCCAAGCCCGGTCCCGAGAAGGCCTCCACCCTTACCGGCCCTTCGTTGTCGACCGCCTGCACACCTGCCAGCCAGGAGGTCGCGGTCGGGGATACCTCGACCGGACGGCCTCGAAGGCTGGGCAGGCAATTCCAGGGCAGCGTGGCGATCGGACCGGTCGGCACGATGACCAGGGGCCGGTCACGCACTCCCAGTGGGATGATCAAGAGTCCGTCCAGCGTCGCGAGCGACCGGCTCAGCGACGACTCCGCCGCCGCGCGCAGCTCCTTTGGGATGCTGGCGTAGGCCAGCACAGTGAGGTCTGCTTGAGCCCGCCGAGCCAGCTCGATGACGCGCCTAGCGAAGGCGGTTCCGGTGCTGCCAACGGACGAATTTTCCCCAAGCCAGGCCAACCGGGGTCGTCCGTCTCCCAGCACCACCGCCGCCCACCGGTCAGGGCTCGGGCACAAGGACACCACGACCTTGCCTTCGACGTCCGCCGCGGCCGCCACGGATGCCATCGGTGCCGGGTGTGAGACGTCGCCGGCGCCGATAGCCCGCCAGGAGATGGCGCTCAGCTGGTGTTCGAGTCTGGCCACACGCTGCCGAATGCCTCGCGCCTCCTGCGCGGCGGCCGGGTCAGCACCGATCACCTTGAGCATCTCGGTCAGTGCTCGGAGCTCGGCTAGCAGGTCGGCTGACTCGCCGGCGGGTGGTGTCACTGCGGTCAGCCGCCGGGAGACCGCCCGGCCGCGCTCAATGGCGTCGAACACGGCAGCCGGCCGCCGGCTGCCGAGGCTCATCTCTAGATCCAGCCGCACCAGCGCCCGCCCGTGGATCGCGCTCGCCGTCTGCAGATCGATACTTCCGAACTGCGCTTGATGTCGGCTCAGCTCACCAAGACCTAGCCGAATCTGCCGGTGGGGCGGGGCCAGCTGACCGAGACGGCGCTGCAGAGTGGCGGCCACTGTGCGGTGCTGAAGCTTTGCGGAGATGGGGTCCGTCGGCCGGATCCGGGGAAGCTCGGAGAGCAATCGCTCCGCCCGTTCCAGCTGGCCCGACGCGGTCAGGGCTGCACATGCGATCAGCGCCGCCGTCCGGGCTTGCAACGCCAAGCCTTGCTGGCGGAACTCTTGGGCCAGCCGCTGCGCCGGCCCGATCAGAAGTGCCGGCGGGCGCCCGTCCGCAAGGTCCGCCGACAACAACGTCAGCTCGGCGACTCGGCGCCAGCGGTCATTACCGCGGCGGGCGAATCGGGTCCGTGCCGATCCCGCGAGCATCCGCGCCGCCGTGAGGTTGCCGGCGAGGATGGCGCATTCGGCGCGAGCCAGCTCTGTCTCGGCCAGTTCTTGGTATAACCGGCCCCGGCGGAACTCTTGCTCGGCGCGCAGCAGCGTGGCGTCGGCCGCGTCGCTCAAACCGGCCTCGAGCAGGACCCGGGCCTTGTCCAAGGCGGCGATCGCTAGCGACGCGACGGTCGGGATGGCCGCCGCTTCATCCATCAGCTGCAGTGCGAGCGGCAGGTTTCCAGCCAGGAATTCCAGGTATCCGAGATTGTGCCGAGCCATGAATTCTGACGACTTGACCCGGCTGTCGCTCGCTTCGGAGTCAACGGCGACCGCAAGCGAGACGCATCGGTTGAGGTCGCGCCGCGCAGCGGCAAGCTCCAGACGTTGCAGTCGTAGATTGCCGCGGTTGAGATAGAGGATCAACGCGTCATTCACCGATGCGTCGGCGACGTGGCGTTCTGCTGCCTGGAAGTGCTCCAGGGCGTCTTTGTATGCACCATGGCGCAGCGCGCGCAGGGCAAGCGAATTATCCACGGCGAAGGCAACCGCGGGATCGTCGAGTTGATCAGCGATGAGTTTCGATTGGGCCAACAAGTTCTCAGACTCATCTCGGCGCGTTCCCCGGCCACTCACTTCGACTTCGACCATGGAGAGGGTGGTGAGCACCCGGACCTTCAGTGCTAGCGCCGACCGGTCATGAGCAACGTCGTCACGGTTGAGATACTCGAGCGCCTTTCGTAGGCCTCGGTCGGCCAGGTCCAGGCGGCTGCCTTCGGACTGGACGAGTGCACGCTCGTGCAACTGCGCGGCCCGTAAGACCGGATCCATGGCCCCCCAGCGTGTCGTCCTAAGGCGACTCTAGAGCTCGATCGTGGGGGTGAGAACCGTGATCACCTCAGTTCCCCGGGGCAGGTACAGGGCGAATTTGGCCAGGCCGCAGGGCACATTCTCGAAGACGAATCGGCCGTCGGCGTCGGCTTGGGTTTCACGGGACCCGTCTGCAAACAACACCTCAACTCGCAACCCGGCGCCCGGTGCGGCCCAGCCGTCTACCCGCATGGTTCCGTACGGCTGGGGTGTGAGGGTGACCATGGTGGTCAGAGTGTCGCTGGTGAAGGTGATGGTCCGTACCGCTTCGGGGGCGGCGCTGCGCACGTGGGCGGTGGCCATGTCCATGGTGATCAGCGTGGCCACCTCGGCATGCAGCGCATCGAGAGTCAACTCGAATTCGATGCGATCGACGAGACCGTCTGGCACCGGATCGTGTTCGTCGTAGTACGCCCGCAATGAGTTCAGCAGGGCAGCATCAGTGGAGTCGAGCGGTTCTGCGGCCAGTGCGGCTTCGCGGTCGGCGTCGGAGGCGGTCATAAGATCTCCCAGGAAGGATCGTTGGCGAGCAGTAGCCGCAGCTTCGCCAGGCAGCGGCCCCGGGTGGGCCCGATGCTTCCCTGAGGCATGTCCAGGGCCTTGGCGAGTTCTGCATAGTCGGGCCGGTCCGCGAAGGCGATCACGCGGAGCAGGGCCCGGCATCGTTCTGGAAGCTCTGCGATGTGCTGCCAGAGCCGGTTGTGGGTGTCCTTTTGCATCACCTGGTCTTCAACGGGATCCGCGATGACTCCGTCGGTCGGCCTGTTTGCGTCGATGTCTTCCGGCCGCACCTTGGCCTGGCTCCGAGCCACCCGCCACGCCTCCCGTTTGGCGGTCACGACCATCCACTGCAGGACCGCCAGGGGCTCGGTAATCGTGTCGGCCTTGCGGATCAAAGCCAGCCAGACCGTCTGCAGGACATCTTCCGCTGTGGCCGAATCCAGCCGTGAAGCGCGCACCGTGTGCCACAAGATCGGGGTGAGCATTCGGACGAGATCGCCCATTTTGCTCGTGTTGCCCTCGCGGTACTCGGTGAACAACCGGCCGGCGCGTGCCGCAAGACTGTCTTCCACCGTGCCGGTCATTGGGCGGCACCTGCGGCGTCTCTGGCGTCTCCGGTCCGGTAGCCCGATTTCTGTCCCGGCCGCTGCAGCGTAGGCACTCGTGCGCTGATAGCGTCCCAGCCCCGCGTCACGGCGTGACGTGGATCGACATCGTCGGCTGGCGGTAAGCCCATGGCGGTGAGGTGTGCCGCGATCTCACCGGCCAGAATGGGCGCAGCGAACGAGCTGCCACTCCACACCCCGAAGCCTGCCGTGAAGTCGTCCGGGTCGAGGGTGGAGCGAAGGGTCTTGCCATATGGCTCGCGCAGGGCTGGTTCTTTGACGTCGGTCTCGAACTCGACGCTCGGTGAACCCGCAGCGTCGGTGGGCGGCAGGGTGCTCACCAAAGACACTCCTGGGCGGTGAGCACGGACCCAAGGACCCTCGTTGGAAAACAGCGCGACCGAGCGGTCGGGATTGCTCGCGCCGACGGCGACCAGCGGAAGCTCGTCGGGCAGCACGTCAGAAATCACTCCGTCCGGATACGGGGCGAAGGCGGCCGGGTACATCGGGCGGGTGGTGGCATCGTTGCCCGAGGAGACGATGATCGCTACGCCCAGCTGGGCCAGCGCCCGGATCGGTGCGAGCAGTAGGGGATCGAATGCCAGGTCGGCGTAGTCCTCGTGGTAGTAACCGAGTGACATGGAGACCACGTCGATCAGGTCTTCCGGCCGGTTGTTGATGATCGCCAATTTCTGCCGTAGCCACAGCTTGTTCAGGGCTTCAAGGAGGTCCGCCTCAGCCACGACTCCGTCATCTTGGATCACCTGCACGGACAGGATGGTTGCCGTCGGACACTTCTGCCTGATCAGACCGGCAATGAACGTGCCGTGGCCTTCGGTCGGGCCCAGCTGTCCGTCTAAGGGGATCCGACGGTCGGGCTCCTCCGTGGCGCCGTCGGCGTGGTCAGGGAGGCCGATCGAAAGATCGGCGCAGCGGACGTCGCGGATGACGATCCCTTCCGGGAACCAGCGGTGCTCGGCGATAGCGGTATCCAGCACGGCAATCACGGGCCAGCGCTGTCCGTCAGGCGGATACTCCGGCCGCGTCGCCGGCTCCGGGCCCACCCATGCCACCGGCGCCCGGCCGCCGAATCCGGGCCTGGCGTACTCGGCGATTCCACTTGGGACATCGAGGTAGGGGTTGCCACTGGGGATCTTCCAGTACGGATTGCCGGTAGTTCCTGGAATCTTCCAATACGGCGTGCCGACGATGCTGTCACTGTGTGAGGTGAGCACATGGTCAAGCTGTACTGCCGTGCGCTGGGGCGCATTCGCTGGATAGCTGGCACGGAATCGCTGCAGGACCGGCCAGGCGTCTGGTAGTTGCACCAGCCCCTCCGCTGATCGTGGGACCAGCTCGATCCGGCGCAGCAAGGGCTGGGGTTCCTGCGGACTGATCCCGGCTTCTCGGGCCAGCTGGCGTAAACGCTCGTCCTCAGCGTTGACCTCGACGTCCAGGTCGAACTCGCTGGCGATCTCCCTCAGCCTCTCCAGCACGGCGTCCTCATCGACGGTTGGCCGAACGAGCAGCCTGGACCCGCCGTACACCGTCGGATGCACCTGCTGATCGCGGAAGCGGACGGCTGTTGTCGGATCGAGTGCCCGGCTGGCGTGCCGGATCAGGAGATCGAAGTCAGGATCCGTGCGGCGCGGCTGCGCGGCCATTCCTCTGGTATCGAGGGGAGCGGTGGGGTCCTGATGTTCTGACGTCATGCGAGCCGCCTCTCAGCTCAGAAGAATGGTGATGAGTCGGCCCGGCGAGCCGTCAGTCCATGCATGTCTGGAAAGAGACCGGTTCAGCGCACCCTGATACATACATCCTGGCGGCTGGGAGGGGGGTTGTCGCCTGTCCGGGCCAGCTCACCCGATCCGCTCGTCGAGAAAGCACCAGCGCCAGGACTCGCCTGGCTCGAAGCTACGGACGACCGGGTGGCGGCTGTTGCGGAAGTGCCGGGTCGCGTGCCGAGCAGGCGAGGAATCGCAGCACGCTACCTTGCCGCAGCTGAGACAAATGCGCAGGTGAACGGTACGGGTGCCTTCGCGGATGCAGTCCTCGCACACCTCTGGACCAGCGGGCGACTTCTCGAACGGCGCGGAGGCCAGATGGTCGCAGGTTCCCTGTGGAGTGTGCGGCGTGGCGACCGTTTGGATCTCGTCCAGCTGCTCGGCCCGTTGGGCCGATATCGTCAGCATCGACTCCTCGACATCGAGGGCCGCGAGCACCTCTTCGATCACATCGTGGTCAACCGTTCCGGACGATCGGATCTGCAAGACCTGCTCCCGCTCGATCGCAAGCGTGGCCAGCCGCAACCGGCGATACTCCTCGGCGGGCGTTTCCGTGCCATCCCGGCGGCCGAGTTTTTCCCACATCGCATCCGGCCGGGCCGCGATTCTGGAGCGGACCAGATCTACCGCTTCGTCGGTATCGCTGGGCTGTCGGATCCGGTCGAGCTCATCGATGGCGGCGTTGCTGGCGGTCTGCAGAACGGTTGCGGCCTGGAGCGCATCGGAGCGGGCATCCGGGCCGCGAAGATGCAGCGCGCGCACCAGCGCCGGCAGAGTGAGTCCTTGGAGAAGTAGCGTGCCGGCGGTGACCACCATAGCGGCAAAGATCAACGTTTCTCGGTACTCGACGCCGGTCGGGATGAGGAGTGCAGCGGCGAGTGTCACCACGCCGCGCATGCCCGCCCAGCCCACCACGAGGCTGTGCGAGAAGCTTGGCGTGCGGTCGCCGACGTCGGTGTCTCGGCGGAACAGGAGGGACCTCGCCATGGTGACGCAGACCAGGCGCAGCACGATCACCGCAGCCAGCACGGCGGCGCAGAACCCGGCAATCCGAGCAGTCGATAGCGGCGAATTGGCCAGCTCGGTCACGATTCGACTGGCCTGAAGCCCGATCAATAAGAACACGGTGTTCTCCAGCAGAAACCGAATCGTTGCCCAATTCACCCGCTCGCTGACCCGCGACTGCGCGGACTGGATCACCGCGGACTTGTGGCCGAGAACCAGGCCCGTCACCACAACGGCGATGACGCCAGAACCGTGGAAC
>DATFOP010000208.1:0-7961 GCA_035265505.1 Propionibacteriaceae bacterium
AGTCGACGACGACACGCTTGCGCTCGGCGACGAAGTGACTGCGGTCGGCAACGCCGGCGGTACAGGGGAGCTGACCGCTGCCGACGGCACGGTGACCGATCTGGAGAGCCAGATCACGGTGTCCTCCTACGCTGGGAGCTCGACATTGACCGACCTGATCGAGACCGACGCCGACGTCCAGTCGGGCGAGTCCGGCGGTCCGTTGATCGACGAAGAGGGCGAGGTTGTGGGCGTCACCACCGCCGCGTCAGCGGGCCGCGAAATCAACGGCTACGCGGTCGCCATCGATGACGCCCTTGTGGTGGTCGAGCAGATTCGTTCTGGTGAGGAGAGCGCGACGGTACGCATTGGTGAATCGGCGTTCCTCGGCGTCCAGCTGGTATCCGGCGGCGGTATCGGTGATAACCGAGGTGGCGCCCCGATCGCCGGCGTTACCGCTGGGGGTCCGGCAGCCGAGGCCGGCCTACAGGCGGGGGACACTGTGATCCGGATCGGCGCGATCGAGGTCAGCAACAGCGAGAAACTGCGCGAGGCGATCGCCGCCCTCGAACCGGGCCAGAAGATCACGCTGACCTGGATCACCGCCGCTGGCTCGACAGAGTCTGGTTCAGTGACTCTGGCTGCCAGTGCCGTCGCTTGAAGTAGGCGAGCGCTAGCTCTGATGTCGGGTCAACCACTCCCGAACCGTGGAGACCGCCAGCAAGATTCTGCGTGTTTCTGAAGGATCCGCCTCTATGTCGCCGGTGCGTAGCCAGCGCCACATCGTCGTCAGATTGGTACCCACGAAGCGCTCGAACATCCAGACCGGCATGGGCAGCCGTCGCGGCGGTCTACCAATGACCTCCGCCCAAAGCTCGCGGCATTCAGCGATTGACTTCAGATCTGCTGCAAGCTTGAGGTCGGCTCCGATGAATCGATCGGGATCGCCGAATGCTCGGGCCGCGATTGCACCAAGGTCATCGACGCCGACCCACGGGATTCGCCGGTCGGCGCCCATCAGTTTCGGCATAAGGTGCCAGGTCGACGCCGGAGGGAAGAATCCCTTGTCGGTCATCAGCTCCATGAACGCCATTAGTCGCAGCACGGTGAGCGGGAGAGCTAACGCCTCCATGTGGGCCTGAACCGCCAGCTTGGATTCCCACTCCGGGACTCCAGTACCGGGCACGCCAATTCCGGCGGATCCGTAGACCATATGTCGCACGCCTGTTTCGTTGGCGGCATCGGCGACGTTCTTGCCGTGAAGGACCTCGGTCTCAACACCGCTGATCATCGGGTTCTGCACGGAGTAGACACCGTAAGTGTCACCAAAGGCGGCGCGAAGTGTCGCGCGGTCCGCCATGTCCGCTCGAATCACTTCTGCGCCTAACGCAGCAAGGCTTCGCGCTGGTTTAGCCTCCGGTCGCCGTGTCAGGCCACGCACACGCCATCCCTCCGCGAGCAGGTGCCGGGCGACGGCGCCGCCTTGACGACCTGTGGCTCCCACGACTGCCACTATGAGGTTCGGTTCCACCGTTGCGTCTTCCCGTGTGCAGCCTCACATGAGGTTGCCGTATCCAAGCTCGAGCAGGTTGTGGTAGGAGATGGTGAGGCACTCGAGGGGATCGCGTCCGTACTGTCGGTCTTGCTCGATCAGCAGGTGCTCGGCACCTGAGGCAATCGCCGTGTCGATGATGTCGCGCCAGTCAAGATTGCCCTCGCCCACTTCGCCGAACTGGACGACGTTGGTCCAGGCCACCTGCCACGTCTCCTGGTCACCGCGGGCCACGGCGTCGAAGGCCTCTTCGGGCAGGTCGCCGATCCGGTAGTCCTTGAGGTGGACGAGGTCCACCAGACCGGCGTAGTTCTTCAGCACCGACTGCGGGTGCTCTCCGCCGCGCTGGACCCAATGGACGTCGATTTCGAAGCGCAGGTTCGGGGCCTGCTCCCGGATGTGGTCGAGGATGTAGACGCCGCCGCGTTTGGCGAACTCGATGTGGTGGTTGTGGTAGTAGAGCTGGATTCCCTCATCAGCTAGGCGGCGTGCCTGCTCGTCGGCCATGGCGCAGAAGTTCGTCAACGCCTGCGCCGATCGCATGGCGTCGTGGGGCATCATCCCGATGCGAATGCTCCTGGTCTGCAGTGTGTGGCAGTCGGCGACAATCTTGTCGAACCTGGTGTCCAACGGCTCGTTGACTCCCGGCTGCTCGGTGACAGTGGCCGAGATCGCGGCGATCTGTACTCCAAGGTCGTCGCGGGCGCGGGCGATTTCGTTCACGACCTCGGGCGTCATCGGGATCTGCGAGACTTCGACGGAGCTGAACCCGATGTCGGCGACGCGCTTCAGGGTGGCGTAGGGGCCTAGGCGTTCGACGTGTTGCTTGAGCATCATCATCTGGACGCCGATCTTGGGCATGCGATTGTCCTCCTTCTGCTTGCGGCCGTTGATCCGGCCAGTCACCATGATCTTTCCAGACCCCGCAGATCATTACGCGCGCGAAGAACCTAGCTCACCTAGGGTCTTCGCTTCCCAGCGACCGTCGCCGAGCAGGGTGAGCTGGTTGGTGTGGAGCTTCTCCAAGCTGCTACGGTGCCCGACGCTCACGATGGTGGACTGTGGTAGCCGCTCGCGGACGTACTCGTACATCGCATACTCCATGCCCTCGTCGAGCGCCGTGGTGGTCTCATCGAGGAAGATCAGCGCCGGGCGCGCCAGCAGAATGCGACCGAACGCGAGCCGCTGCTGTTCACCGGGGGACAGGATCTTCGACCACTCGCCCTCGGTGTCGAGTAGATCGGTCAGGTGCACCAGTTGAACCGCCCGCAGTACCTCTCGGGCCTGGTCGTCACTAAGCGCCCCCGCGGGAGCGGGGTAGGCCAGCGCCGTGCGCAGCGTGCCCAGCGGCAGGTAAGGCTGCTGGGAACAGAACAGTGTCTCCTGGTCGGGCGGCCGAGCGATCGTCCCTTCGACGTACGGCCACAGCCCGGCCATGCTGCGCAGCAGCGTGGTCTTGCCGCTTCCGGACGGACCCCTGACCAGCAGCGACTCCCCGTCACTGACGTCGAGATCGAGGTCGCTGAGCAGCGGCCGGCCGTCCGGCAGTCCGATATGAAGATCTCTGATGCTGAGTCCGCCCGTCCGACTCTCGGTGCTGGGCGTGGGAAGCGCTCGCGCCTCGTCGTCGGCGTCGAGCAACCCGGTCAGCCGGTTGAGCACCGCGCGGTAGCCGGCGAAGTCGTCGTAGGCCAGACGGAAGAACGACAGCGCCCCTTGGACCTGAGCGAACGCTGTGGCGGTCTGAGTGACGTCACCGAGGGTGATCTGCTGGCTGAAGTACCTGCGCGCTTGTATGACAATCGGGAACACGACGGCAATCTGGCTGATCACCAGGTTGAAGCCCTGGAACTTCAGGCTACGCCATACGATCGCCCAGGTGTTGGCGATGACAGCGGCGAAGCGGGCCATCAGGTTGCCGTTCTCGACCTGCTCGCCGCGGTAGAAGGCGATGTTCTCTGAGTTGTCCCGCACGCGCACCAGGGCGTAGCGATACGACGCCGTCAGCAGCTCGTTGAGGAAGGTCAGCCGGATCAGCGGCCGGCCGATCCGAATGGCGATGACCGTCGCGATGATCACGTAGATGTAGGCGAGGAAGACCATGGCTCTGGGTATCTCCACCCCGAAGACGTTCAGCGGACCTGACAGCCCCCACAGGATGATGGTGAAGGAGACCAGCGTCACCACCGACGACACCGCACCCAGAGCCAGCGACTGTGAGGTGGAGGTGTAGGAGGTGACGTCTTGCTGGATGCGCTGATCGGGGTTGTCAACCGGTTCGCGGACGAATCGGCCGCGGTGGTAAGCCGCACCAGTTAGCCAGTCCCCGGCCATCCGCTGATTGAGCCACAGCCGCCAGTGAATGATCTGTGCCTGTCCGATGTAGAACGTGATCAGTACGAGCAGGACGTTGACTGTGGCCAGAATGCCGAAGATTGCGATGGACCTCCAGAATGCTGCTGCGTCGAGCTGCTGGAGCGAGGTGAACAAGTCGTTGCCCTGAAAGGAGAGCAGGATGTCCAGCCGGACCGATATCAGGGTCAACAGGAGTAACAACGCGACGGTCAGAATCGGGCGCCAGCTGAGCCAGCCCCGACGGCGCGGAATGAAGTAGACGCTGGACAACCGCCAGAATTGTCGGCCCCACCTGGTACGGCGGATCAGCAGCCAGACAATGAGCGCAAACCCGACGAGAGTTAATGCAAAGGTCCTGGCCAGCCACAATAGGCTGGTCAGCCATTCGGTTGACCAATTAATCTGCTCCATGGCATCCTCCTAGCCTCGCCGCACCGAGGACGGCAGCTACCTTAGCCAGTGTTGCGTTAGAGGCGTTGATCTCGGAAGGTATCGAATGCTCACCGCCGAACTCGTCCTCGAACCGAGTTTCATCATCGCGCCCGTCAATCGGCGCATTTTCGGTGGCTTCGTCGAACACATGGGCCGTTGCGTCTACACCGGAATCTACGAGCCCGGTCACCCCGACGCGGACGAGGACGGCTTCCGAACAGACGTCCTGGACCTGGTCCGAGAGCTTGGGGTCACCGTCGTCAGATATCCGGGCGGCAACTTCGTATCAGGCTTCCGTTGGGAGGACAGCGTCGGGCCTGTCCAGCAACGTCCCACCCGCCTGGACCCGGCCTGGCGCAGCGTAGAGACCAACCAGTTCGGCCTGGACGAGTTCATCCGCTGGTGCCGCAAAGCTGACATTGAACCGATGCTGGCGATGAACCTGGGAACGCGTGGGACGCAGGAGGCGATTGACCTCTGGGAGTACTGCAACCATCCCAGCGGCACTTTCTTGTCCGATCTCCGTCGACAGCACGGCGCAGACACCCCGTACGACATCCGGATGTGGTGCCTGGGCAACGAGATGGATGGAACCTGGCAGTTGGGACACAAGTCCGCTGAGGAGTACGGCCGGCTGGCAGCGACCACCGCGCGTGCCCTCCGCCAATTCGACTCCAAGGTGGAACTGGTCGCATGCGGGAGCTCTCACCGACGAATGCCCACATTCGGCTCCTGGGAGGCAACCGTCCTCGAGCATGCGTATGACGAGGTGGACTTCATCTCCGCACACGCGTATTACGCCGACCAAGGCGACACCGCGAGCTTTCTCGCATCTTCGGTCAACATGGACGTCTTCATCAACGATGTGGTCTCCACCGCGGATTACGTACGTGCCAAGGAGAACAAGAAGAAGCGAATCAACATCTCCTTCGATGAGTGGAATGTCTGGTACCAGAGCCGCCTCCCCGGCCCAGACTCGAAGTGGCAGAGAACTCCCCGGCTCAGCGAGGAGGCCTACACGCTCGCCGACGCCGTGGTCGTTGGGTCAATGTTGATCACTCTGCTGCGTCACTGCGACCGCGTCACCTCCGCCTGCCTAGCTCAGCTGGTCAACACGATCGCGCCTATACGAACTGAACCGGGAGGGGCATCGTGGCGGCAGACCATCTTCTACCCCTTCGCCCTTACCGCTCGACACGCCAAAGGCGATGTGCTGCGGGTTGAGCCGAAGGCTCCGACCTACAACAGCTTGGCCTATGGCGACGTGCCCGTCATCGATGCAATCGCAACCCGGGACCCTGAAAGCGGCGATGCCACCATCTTCGCGGTCAACCGTCATCAGCGCGAGCCGGTGCGTCTACGGGTGAGCACCGCAGCCCTGACAGATGTGACGGTGCAAGCTGCCTACACGCTCACCAGCGCAGACCCGTCCGTAACGAACACGGAGGAAGCCCCAGATCGAGTAACTCCTACTCCGATCCAGGTGGTCAGTGAGCACAAGAGTCTGCAAGTAGAGCTGGCGCCGGTCGCCTGGACGTGCATTCGGCTCGCCACGCGCCCGCGATGACGTGCCGTTGGGTCCAGCCTGCTGTGCCTTGACTCGTGATGCCTTCTTGCCGCGATCCTGACGGCAAACGACATCGGCTTCGACGGCGTACCGATATCGGGATAGCCAGAGGCCGTACCCCTCCAGCGACGCTGGCACCGCTCAGCCGAGCAGCTCGACGGCGTCTCGCAGGTCGGTCAGGCCGTGGCCCTCGGTGAACTTTGCGACCGTGGACCGCAGGACGCTCGCCGCATCGCCGGTTCGACCGGTGGCGAGCTCAAGACGGCGCAGATCGGTGGCCGCGCGCAGTTCGAGAGCCAGCGCTTGGCGGTCCTGCGCGCTAGCCAGCGCGGCACGCAAATGCTTCTCCACAACCATCGACTCCGCCCCGTCCTGGAGCGACAGCGCGGCCGTGAGGCGGTCGATCTCGGGGGCGACGCATGTTGGCCGGGAGCTGGCCAGTGTCCGAGCCTCGTGCAATGCGCGTTGGCCCACCTCGGTCAGCCCTGAGATTCGTGCCGCGTCCGCGGACAGGATCAAGAAGTACGGCAGCTCGCTTGCGGCCCCGGTGCGCCGATATCCGGCTAGCGCTGCTTGCAGATCGTGGCAGCCCGCAGCCGGTTCACCTAGGACACTGCGTGCCCATCCCAGAAGTACTCCAGCCGTTGCCTGACGGTAGGGCAGGCCACCCTCGATGGCCAACGTCTGCATCTCGCCGGCAAGCTCTGAAACCCGCTCCGGCTCGCGGCGAAGCTGGTCCAGCGTCGCTGCTTGTTCCAGCGCCATGCAGAGGCTGAAGGAGTAGTCGGGCCGGCGGGCCATCCGCACCGCGGCCTGGCTGTGTCTCATCGCAATGTCCGGGTAGCCGGTGAACCAGAGTGAGAACGCGGCCCAGTGCTGGCTTGTCACGAACGCGTTCTCTCCCACGAAAGCCAGCGCCGTACGATCGCGATCAGAGTCGTAGCGCGTCAGGGCCTCCCGCGCATGTCGTATGGACTCATTGAACTCACCGAGGTGGAACAACGAGCACGCCAGAAGGTCGTGCAGCTCGACCAGGTCTGGATCCTCGCCCGCAGCAGTCTGCAGTCGTTGCTGCAGAAGCGCCTGCGACTGGTCGAACTCACCCCGATACTCGTGGAGACCGGCCAGCCAGTACGTCATCCGGTTTGCCGACCCGGTGTCGTTCACTGTGACGTAAAGCTCTCGTGCGCGCTGGAGGCCAGCCTCTGCCTGCGGAGAATCCCATCCCTCGACGGGAAGGGCCATAGCGACGGAACTGGCGAGCAGGTCAGCCTCTGCGCGCTGACGCTCATCACCGTCGGACACGAGCGGCAGCATGTCCAGCCCTGCGCGAAGGTGCACGATAGCCGCAGCGGGCGCGTTCCGGAGGGCGGCAACCTCGGCGGCCGCCAGCCGATAGCGCACCGCTCGTCGTCCATCCCCGGACCGGGTGAAGTGCTCGGCCAGCTCGGCGGCGGACCGCGCTGCATCATCGGTTGTGGCCTCGAGTCGTTCGCCGACCAGCTGGTGCAGCGCTCGCCGGCGGGGGTGCGACACTTCTGCGTAGGTGACCTCCTGGTAGAGCGAATGCCGGAAGTGGAAGTAACCCGGGCGCCCGAGATGGTCGAACGCGATCAACTGGTCCCGGCGCGCCAACGCGTGACAGCGCTGCCACGCCTCATCGACCTCACGGCTGGACCCGAGCAGCCCCGCGGCGAACTCGATTCCGGCGACAGCAGCAACCTCGATCACCTCGCGGTCCGCGGGTTCGAGCCTGTCGAGCTGGTGTTCCACCATCTCACGCAGGTTTCGGGGAAGATCGGTATCAGGCCCGCGTTCTGCCGCGGTGTCGAGCAAGGCGCCGAGAAACAGCGGGTTTCCACCGCAGCGGCGGTGAAGCGCCGCCATAGCGTCGGGCGATGGTGGATCGGCTCGTCGTCCGACCAATTCGGCGGCCGCCTCCAGGGATAGCGGCTCCAGCCGGATGCGCGTGGCAAGTCCACGGACAACCAGCTCGGAGACCGTGGCCAATAGCGGGTGATCCTGGTCAAGGTCGGTGTGCCGGTAAGTGCCGACCACCAGCAGCGAGGCTGGCCG
>DATFOP010000209.1:0-6731 GCA_035265505.1 Propionibacteriaceae bacterium
GCCATGATCACGGAAGTGCCGCTTCAAGACACCGGTGATGGTGGGCACGGCGAACGCGATGAAGGCTCCTTGTTCAGGATCGAAGCGCTGGGCGGCCTCCACGAGGCCGGTCCGGGCGACCTGCAGCAGGTCCTCCTCGTCTTCCCCGCGGTGCAGAAAGCGCCGCGACAAGGTCTCGGCAAGCCAGAGATGAGAAGTCACGACCTCATCGAAGATCTGCTGACGCTCCTCCTCGCCGACCTCGCGGGCCTTGATCAACAAGGCGTGGGTACGGTCAGCGAGTTCTTGCCGCTGCGCGTGTTGTGGTGACTTGCCGTCCGAATTTTGACCATCGGCCAGCACCGTCGATGCAACGGCGGGATGGAGGACGACCTGCGAAGAATTCTGCATGCGCGAACACACCCCTCAAAAGTGGATGAGGTGTGGCGCATGGCTTGACCACGTCAATAGCCAGACAACCACATTGGCTGGCTATGGACAAGAGTTTGTCACCATCTTTCCGGAATTGTTTTTCGTTCGTCGGCGAGTTGGGCATTGGTGGATGACGCGCAGAGCGCAGCCGATCTCCACCCTCACAGGAGTGCTGAGTTAGTCTGCCGAGCATGACTGACCGGCTACGTGTTGCCATCCTGGGCGCCGGCATGATCGGCGACGTGCACCGCCGGGCCGCCATGCTCGCGGGCGCGGAAGTCGTTGGGGTGATGGCGTCCAGCCCCGCCCGATCCGAGCAGGTGGCGAGCGATTGGGGCCTCGAAAGCGGCTATCCCGCGATCGAGGCGGTCGCCGCCGCCGATCTCGATCTTGTCCATGTCTGCACGCCGAACGCATCCCACGTGCCATACGCGATTGACCTGATGCAAGCCGGCAAGCACGTGATCTGTGAGAAGCCGCTCGGACTCAATCTCGAGGAGGCCAAGCAGGCCGCCTCGGTGGCCGCGGAGGCCGGAGTGGTCAACACGATGCCGTTCGCCTATCGCTTCCACCCGATGACTCGCGAGATGCGGGCACGGGTCCAGAACACGTCCTTCGGCGGATTGAACCTCATCCACGGCAGCTACCTGCAGGATTGGATGCTGAACCCTCGGGTCTCCAACTGGCGAGTCGACCCGGCCAAGAGTGGCCGCTCTCGAGCTTTCGGCGACATCGGCTCGCATTGGTGTGATCTGGCCGAGTGGGTTACCGGCGAGCGAATCGCCTCACTGGTTGCGACGACGTCGATCAGCATCCCCCAGCGACCTGCGGCAACCACCGAGACCTTCAGCGCCGCCGCCTCCGATGCCCCGTTGGCGGACGTGGAAACCGAGGACAGCGCGTTGATCTTGTTCCGAACCGCCAACGACGTGGCCGGATCGGCCGTCATTTCGCAACTCGCCGCGGGCCGGAAGAACCGACTCTGGCTGGAGGTGGACGGGGCCCGGCACAGTGTCACCTTCGACCAAGAGCACCCCGAGCACCTTCTGGTCGGGTCCGAGGAGGCCATGACCGTGCTGAACCGAGACCCCACCCAGGGCTCGGAGGAGCAGCGCCGGTTGTCCACGCTGCCCGCGGGTCACGCTCAGGGCTACGCGCAGTGCTTCGAGGCTTTCGTTGCCGACAGCTACGCCGCCGTCCGGGCGCATTCGACGGGCGAGCCGCCGCCTGACGGCCTGCCGACCTTCGCCGACGGTGCTCGGGCCGCCGCCATTTGCGACGCAATGCTCGACTCGGCAGACAAGGGCACCTGGGTTACCGTGCCGAACGTGCCCTGAGCTGGGTCGACAGAGTGTCTGAGCTTGTCGCAGGGAGTCTTGAGCTTGTTGAGGGGAATTCCTGAGCTTGGGTACGGCGTGTCCTGATCTTGTGCAGCGGTGATCTTCGACAAGCTCAGATCGCGGTGCAATGACCGGCTCAGACCCCGCGAACAAAGGAGTAGCGATGAGAGAAGCAACGGGAAAGGCCCAACCCGAACAAACCCGTCCTGTCACCTTGTTCACCGGGCAGTGGGCGGATCTGCCGTTTGAAGAGATGTGCCGGCTGGCGGGCGAATGGGGCTACGACGGGCTGGAGATCGCCTGCTCGGGTGACCACTTCGACGTGGCCAAGGCAGCGGAGGATGACGGGTACGTGCAAGCGAAGCGCGACACGCTGGAGAAGCACGGCCTGGGCTGCTGGGCCATCTCCAACCACCTGAACGGCCAGGCGGTCTGTGAGGCAATCATCGACGAGCGCTACAAGAACATGGTCAATCCTCGTGTTTGGGGCGACGGCGATCCAGAAGGCGTCCGGCAGCGCGCGGCGGAGGAGATGAAGACCACCGCCCGGGCCGCGGCCGCTTTCGGTGTCGATACCGTCATCGGCTTCACCGGCTCGGCGATCTGGCACTACGTGGCGATGTTCCCGCCAGTCGCCGACGAGGTTATCCAGGCTGGCTACACCGACTTCGCGGATCGGTGGAACCCGATCATCGACGTCTTCGACGAGGTCAACGTGCGGTTCGCACACGAGGTGCATCCGTCGGAGATCGCCTACGACTATTGGACGACCGTCGCCACACTCGATGCCATCGGCCACCGCCCCGGCTTCGGGCTGAACTTCGACCCCAGCCACATGGTCTGGCAAGACCTGGACTACGTCGGCTTCCTGTACGACTTCCGCGACCGGGTCTATCACGTGGATTGCAAGGACACCAAGGTACGGATGCGCGGCGGTCGTAACGGCCGGCTCGCCTCCCACCTGCCATGGGCCGACCCCCGACGCGGGTGGGACTTCATCTCCACCGGGCACGGTGACACTGACTGGGAGAACATCTTCCGAATGCTCAACTCGATTGGCTACGGGGGTCCGATCTCAATCGAGTGGGAGGACGCCGGAATGGACCGCCTAGCGGGCGCGCCAGACGCTTTGGAGTTCATTCGCCGGCAGAACGCTCTCACTCCGCCCGCCGCGGCCTTCGACGCGGCCTTTGCGGCCGGGCGGGACTAACGCACTACCTTAACGCATGCTGATCCGGTCGATTGGGTAACTCCGCTCTGGGCGGGGGCGATCCTAGGAGCTGCCTCACCCCAGGTCCTTCCGGTTGAGAAGACAGCCGGAAGGACCGCTCTTCCATCTTTCCCCGAGACGTCAGGCGACGCCCTCTGTCCCCGAGGCGTCAGGCGGCGCCATGCCGCGGGTGCCGAACGTGCTCGCGTCGCGCTCGCCGAATAGCGGCCCGCTGCTTTGTCCGCTCGATGACGGCGTAGAGCACGGGTACCAGCACGAGCGTGAGCAGCGTCGAGGTGATTAGACCGCCGATCACCACGATGGCCAGCGGCTGGGAGATGAAGACTCCGCCACCGGTCACGCCGAGCGCCATCGGCGTCAAGGCCGTGATGGTGGCGAGGGCCGTCATCAGGATCGGCCGCAACCGTTGCCTGGCGCCGTTGATGAGGGCGTCGTCGATGCCTTGGCCATCCAGTCGGTAGCGGTTGACCAGGTCGATCAGCACGATGGCGTTGGTCACCACGATGCCGACCAGCATCAAAACCCCAATCAGGGCCGGCACCCCAAGCGGAGTGTCGCTGATCAGCAGCCCGGCGAGCGCTCCGGTGGCCGCGAACGGTACCGACACCAGCAGGATCCCGGGCTGGAGCAGGCTCTTGAAGGTCGCCACCATGATCACGTAAACAATGGCGATCGCCACGATCAACGCCAGTCCCAGCTGACTGAAGGCCTCACGCTGGTCCTCGCTTGCGCCGCCAACGGTCGCTTCGACTCCCGGAGGCAGCGTGACGTCGTCGAGAGCGGCGGTGACCGCCGTGGTCACCGCCCCGAGGTTCTCCCCCTCCGGCAACAGTGAGACGGTGGCGCTGCGCTGCCCGTCCGTACGAGCCACCTCGGTCGCCACTTTCTCCGCAGTAACGTCGGCAACCTCGCTCAACTTGACCGGCCCGGTGGTGCCCGCGATCTCGATCTCCTTCAGCTCGTCGACCCCCACGGGTGCCTCGTCGATCTTGAGCACCACGTCCCGGGTATCGCCGCCCACCTCGATGGACCCAATCGCCTCCGGTGCCAAGAGGCCCTTGATGCTGGCGGAGATCTGCTGGTCCGTCAGGCCGGCCTTCGCGGCTTCCTCCCGGTCGACGGTGATCTGAATCATCGGCTGGTCGGCGGCGAGCGAGGAGGTCACGTCCTTGACGCCATCGACCGTCTTCATCTGGGCATAGACGGCATTGGTTGCCGTCGCTAGCCGGTCAAGATCGGCGGAGGTGATGATCACCTCGACCTCGTTGGTGGCGAAGCCTCCGTCGGCAGAGGACACCGTCACCTCGCCGACCCCGTCCAACTCGCCGACGGCGTCCCGGACGCGCGTTTCGATGACCGCTTGGTCGGCGTCCACGTCCGTAGTCACGGCGAAGGTGGCGGAGTCGTTGCTGGTGCCACCGAAGGCGGCTTCCGGACCGCCGCTGGATCCGACGGTGCTCTGCACGGTCACCACCCCGGCGACCCCGCGGATCGCCTGTTCGACCCGAGCCGCCCGATCAGACTTGCTCTTCAAGCTCAGCGACGGCTCGAACTTCTCCCGTACGGTCATGGTGTTCTGGCCCGAAGAGCCGAGGAAGTTGGTCTCCAACTGGGGCGCGAGCGCCACCGTACCGCCCAAGATCAACACTGCTACCAGCAAGCTGATCACTGGATGGGCAACCGCCTTGGTGATCAGCGGGACGTAGCCACGCTGCAACCAGCTGCGCCGCTCCTTGTGCTGGGCTCGTTCCCGCACGGCGGCGGGATCGACGTCGCCCCGGGGTGCCCGCAGGAACCAATAGGCCAGCACCGGAACGATGGTCAACGACACCACCAGCGACGCCAACAAGGCCAAGCCCACCGTGACGGCGAACGGCCTGAACAGCTCACCCACTTGGCCGCCGACCAGGGCGATGGGCAGGAAGACGGCGACCGTGGTCATGGTGGCAGCAGTGATTGCCGTCGCCACTTCACCAACCGCCGTACGGATCGCCGGCAGCTTCTCTTCGCCGTAGGAGAGGTGCCGCTTGATGTTCTCGATGACGACGATCGAGTCGTCGACCACCCGGCCGATCGCGATGGTGAGCGCGCCGAGCGTCAAGATGTTGAGGGAGTAGTCGCCCACCCGCAAACCGATCAGGGTGATCAACACCGAGACCGGGATGGAGATCGCGGTAACCAGGGTCGAACGCACCGACTGCAGGAAAACCAAGATCACCAGGACGGCCATGATGAGGCCGAGTCCGCCCTCGGTAGTCAGGTCTTCGATCGACTGGGTGATGAACGGCGCCTGATCGAAGACCACAGTGAAGGTCGTGTTGTCGCCGATCTTCTCGCCCAGTTCAGGCAGCGCATCGCGCACCGCCTCGCTCACCTCGACCGTGTTGCCATCAGGCGTCTTGGTTATCGACAGCGACAAGCTCTGTTGCCCGTTGGTACGAGCGATCGACCTGGCGGGTGCGTTGGTGCTGCGGACCTTCGCGACATCGCCGATCGTGGACTCCTCCCCGGTTCTCGGCGAGATGAGGGGCAGGTCGGCAACGTCGTCAGCCGAGGTCAGCCGCTTGCCGACCGTCACGCTCAGGTCGCGTCGGCCGTCGACCAGCGACCCGGCAGAGATCAGGGCGCCGCTGGATTGCAGCGCTTGATTCACCTCGGCAGCGCTGACGCCGGAGTCGGCGAGCTTGTCGGCGTCAAGCTCGATCTCGACCCGAGGCTCCGGTTCGCCGGCCAGCGTCACGGCGCGTACGCCGGGCAGCTTTTCCAACTCAGGGATAGCGGCGGTCTTCAACCGCGCTGCCAACTCGCCAGGGTTGCGATCGTTGGTCACGCTGAGCTGCAGGACCGGGAAGTCGTCGAGGCTGCCCGTGATCACCTGAGCGTCAGCCTCGTCCGGCAGCACGCCTTCGATCCGGCTGATCGCCGCCTGCAGATCCTGCTGAACCACCGACATGTTCGTGCCGTACCGCATGTTCACGATGACGATCGAGTTGCCGGTGCTCGAAGTGGAGCTGGACGACTCCAGTCCCGAGAGTCCGAGGACTGCCTGCTCGATCGGCACCGTGACCCGCTCCTCCACCACTTGCGGCGAGGCACCCGTGTAGGTAGTGAGCACCACCGCGGTCGGGATGGTGAGCGAGGGGATGAGCTCTTGTTTGAGCTGGCGGGCGGTGATGACCCCGAAGATCATCACGAACAGCGTCACAAGTGCGATCAACGCCCGGTTGCGGAGGCTCAGGTTGGCCAGCCTGCCCATGGGCGTGGGGTTCCTTTCGCCGCTGTACGCCCTCGACTCATGCCGACGGCATGCAGCACCATCCTCCCCACGTGATCAAGGACTGCCTGGGTAGGGTGTGTGAGGTCGAGGCAAGGAGGCTGAAGTGAGCAATTCCACGCTGGACAACTTGCTGCAGGAGGATCGCCGTTTTCCTCCGCCCGAGGACATGGCGTCGAACGCGAACGTCACGGCGGACACGTACCGACAGGCCGAAGCGGACTTCGAGGGCTTCTGGGCTGAGCAGGCGAAACGGCTGACCTGGGGTCGCGAACCGACCGAGGTGCTGGACTGGAGCAATCCGCCGTTCGCCAAGTGGTACGCCGACGGGACGCTGAACGCCGCGTACAACTGCCTCGACCGGCACGTCGAGGCCGGTCACGGCGACCGAGTGGCCTTCTACTTCGAGGGCGAGCCGGGCGATACCCGGACGATCACCTATGCCGAACTCACCCGCGAGGTCAAGCGAGCCGCC